>CAZDAV010000045.1:0-7716 GCA_964503725.1 uncultured Steroidobacteraceae bacterium | reverse complement strand
GAGAGAGGGCGAAGTCCATCGGTTCGGCGAGTCTAGCAGTCCGGCTCGTTGACACCGCCGGATGAGGCCGCCCTATACTGCCGATCTGGCCGCCGCGCCGGCCACGTCCCTTTCTCGTTCCGTGCACGAGGAGCCCGGTGCCGCCCGAGATCGACGTTCGACTCGAACGAGTTACCAAGCAGTTCCACGAAGTCGTCGCCGTCGACGACCTGTCGCTGGACATCCAGCGCGGTGAGTTCTTCTCGATGCTCGGGCCGTCAGGCTGCGGCAAGACGACGACGCTCCGCATGATCGGCGGCTTCGAGGAGGCGACCAGCGGGACGATCTACCTCGGTGACGCCGATGTCACGGGACTGCCTCCATTCAAGCGCGACGTGAACACCGTCTTCCAGAACTACGCGCTCTTCCCGCACCTGACCGTCTTCGAGAACGTGGCCTTCGGGCTGCGCCGCAAGAAGACGGCGGATTCGGAGATCAAGTCCAGGGTGGCCGAGATGCTCGAGCTGGTGGAGCTGCCCGGCTACGAGGGGCGCAAGCCGACCCAGCTCTCCGGCGGCCAGCAGCAGCGGGTGGCCCTGGCTCGGGCCCTCATCAACCATCCAAAGGTGCTCCTCCTTGACGAGCCCCTGGGCGCGCTCGACCTCAAGCTGCGCAAGCAGATGCAGATCGAGTTGAAGCGCATCCAGACCGAGGTGGGGATCACCTTCATCTACGTCACCCATGACCAGGAAGAGGCGATGACGATGTCCGATCGGATCGCCGTCATGCGCGCCGGGAAGATCGAGCAGCTGGGCGGTCCCGAAGACCTCTACGAGCGGCCGAGAACCCAGTTCGTGGCCGGATTCCTTGGCGTCAGCAACCTCCTGGAGGGGGAGGTCATCGGGCGCGAGGAGCCGCACGCGATGGTGAAGCTGCGCGACGGCACGGTGGTCCGCGTCCCGGGCGAGCTGGTCGATGGCTCGAAGGAGGTGCGCGTCGGCGTGCGACCGGAGAAGCTGCGAGTGGTGGCGGTCGAGGGCGACACGGCACAGGCGAGCGACGGATCGAATGCGCTGGAGGGCACCGTCCTGGACGCGAGCTACATCGGGGTCAGCACCCAGTACCTGGTCGAGACTCGAGACGGACGCAAGCTGACCGTCTACGCACAGAACCTGGAGACCAGCGGAGCCGCCGAGGCGCATGCCGACGGGCAGCGCGTCCGGCTCACCTGGAGGCCACAGCACACCTTCGTCCTGGCGGCCACGCCCGCGCAGAGCGCCGCGGACGACTCACGCGCAGGAGGCACCGATGTCTGACGAACGGGTCCAGCGGTCGGCGATCGAGGGCGCCATCGAGCGAGCGATGCGGAGGGATCGCATATCGCGGCGGGCGTTCCTGGCCAAGGCGGGTCGGGGTGGCATGTACGCCGGCCTTGCGCTCGCGCTGCCGTCCATCCTGGCGGCGTGCGCCCCGTCGGGCACGGCCGCGAACAAGATCCGCTGGGCGAACTGGCCGGCCTACATCGACCTCGACGAGACGATCGAGGCGAATCCGACCCAGTACCCGACCATCAACACCTTCATCGCCGAGAACGGGATCGAGGTCGAGTACCGCGAGGCCGTCAACGACAACGAGGAGTTCTTCGGAACCATCAATCCGGCCCTCGACGCAGGCCAGTCGACCGGCTGGGATCTGATCACGGTCGGTGGCTGGCTGATCGAGCGCATGATCCGGCTCGAGTACCTCCAGGAACTCGACCACACGAAGCTGCCGAACTTCGCCGCCAACGCTGCCGAGCTGTACAAGGACCCGTGGTACGACGCCGGCAGCGCGCGCAGCGTGGTCTGGCAGGGCGGCATCACCGGCATCGGCTATGACCCCAACCTGACCGGCCGCGAGATCACCAGCTTCGAGGACCTCCTCGATCCGGCCTTCAAAGGGAAGGTCGGCATGTTCAGCGAGATGCGCGACACACTGGAGCTGGCCATCCTCTCGCTGGGCGTTGCCCCGGAGAACGCCACGACCGACGATGCCCGCCGCGCACAGCAGAAGCTGCTCACCGCGGCGGAAGCCGGACAGTTCCGCAACTTCTACGGCAACGAGTACTACGACGAGCTGGCACAGGGCAATCTGGCCATCACGATGGCCTGGTCGGGCGACATCACCCAGATGGCCCTCTATGACAATGCTGACGTGAAGTTCGTCATCCCCGAGGAGGGCGGCCTGCGCTGGACCGACAACATGGCGATCCCGAACCAGGGCGCCAACGTCGACGCGGTGCACAAGCTGATCAACTACTGGTACGACCCGGCCGTGGCGACCATCCTCTCCGAGTACATCGGCTACTTCACGCCGGTCGATGGGGTGGCAGACCTCGTCCAGGCCGATGCCGATGCGGCCCGCGAGGAAGGGGACATCGAGACCGCCGATGCCCTGGACGGGGTGGCGGCCACTGTCGTCCCCACCGCAGAGCAGGTCGCGAGCACGCACGAGGACACGCCGCTCTCAGAAGCGCAGGAGACCGAGTGGAACGACCTGTTCCTCGAGGTCATGGCCGGCTGACCGGCCAGCCCTGACCGTCCCCTCGGACCAACGCAGCCATGCTCTCCAACCGCCGTGGCCTGATCCCATTCCTGTTCCTGCTGCCCGGCGGCGCGTGGCTGCTCGTCTTCTTCGTGATCCCCATGCTGTTGATGCTGGTCGTCTCGCTGCAGGAGGGATCACTCGGCTCCGGCTACACGCTGACCTGGAACTTCGGGATCTATCCGCAGGTGATCAGCGACTTCTGGGAGCAGTTCGTGCGGGCCGGAGCGTACGCCCTGATCACGACGCTGCTGACCCTGCTGCTGGGCTTCCCGATGGCCTACTTCATCGCCTTCCGCGGCGGGCGCTTCAAGAATGCGCTGCTGCTGATCGTGATCCTGCCGTTCTTCGTCAGCTTCATCATCCGCACCCTGAACTGGAAGCTGCTGCTGGCGGACAACGGCCTGATCTTCGGCACGCTGAAGGACATGGGGCTGCTTGATCCGGCCTTCCACCTGATCGCCACCCCGGCGGGCGTGATCAGCGGCCTCGTCTACAACTTCCTGCCGTTCATGGTGCTGCCCCTCTACGTGGCGCTCGAGAAGATCGACCGCCGGCTGATCGAGGCGGCGACTGACCTGTATGCCACGCGCGCGCAGGCCTTCTGGCGCGTGACGTTCCGGCTTGCGCTGCCCGGGGTGGTGGCCGGTTCGCTGCTGACCTTCATCCCGGCGATCGGCGACTTCATCAACGCCGAGCTGATCGGCAGCCGCGACACGACCATGATCGGCAACATCATCCAGTTCCAGTACCTCACCGCCAACGACTACCCGACGGCCTCGGCGCTGGGATTCGTGCTGGTGGCGATGGTGCTGGTACTCGTCGCCGTGTACGTGCGCGCGGTCGGCACCGAGCAGCTGACCGGCTGATGGCCGCCGCCGCACCCGCCCAACGCCCCGCACGCTTCGGCGCACGGCTGTCGTCGGCCGTCCTGCCGCTGTACACCGCGCTGATCGTCGTCTTCCTGTTCGCACCGATCGCGGTCATGGTCGTCTTCAGCTTCAACGACCCGGCCGGGCGCCAGAACATCACCTGGCAGGGCTTCACCCTGGCGAACTACACGACCGTCTGGAACCGGTCCGACATCACCGATCCGATGATCACCAGCCTGACGGTCGCGGTCATCTCGGTGCTCCTGGCGACGACCTTCGGCACGCTGATCGCGCTGGCCCTCACCCGCTACGAGTTCCGCGGGAGAGCGCCGCTCAACCTGCTCATCTTCCTGCCGATGTCGGCCCCCGAGATCATCATGGGCGCCTCGCTGCTCACGCTGTGGGTCTCGTTGGGCGTGCAGCGCGGCTTCTGGACGATCGTGGTGGCGCACGTCATGTTCAACATCAGCTTCGTGGTGGTGACCGTTCGCGCGCGTCTGGTCGGGTTCAACCGATCGCTCGAGGAGGCCGCCATGGATCTCTACGCGAATGGCTGGACGACCTTCTGGAGGGTCACCTTCCCGATCATCTTCCCGGGCGTGCTGGCGGCATCCCTGCTGGCCTTTGCGCTGTCGATCGACGACTACGTGATCACCCTCTTCAACGCGGGCGACGTGACGACCTTCCCGCTGTGGGTCTTCGGCGTGAGCCGGCTCGGGATTCCGCCCGAGGTGAATGTGCTCGGCACGCTCGTCCTTATCTTTGCCCTGGGCTTCATCGCGGTGCAGGTCTGGACGCAGCGACGCCCCGCCAGCTCCGTCGCACGAGCCGGGGACGTGGCCGCCCTGATCCCCGAATCCAAGGGCGCGGGCGGGGCATCGGCACGCTAGGCCGCGCACGAATGCGGACGAGATGATCGACGAGCGGGCCGACGACAGCGCGGTCTGGCTGGCCCGACGCGCGGGTGTGCCGCCGGTGTGGGCGCGCTACACCGACCTGGTGGTCGAGCGCGGCATCGGCTCCTGGGTCGAGACGATCGAGGGTGAGCGCTACCTGGACTACACCTGCGGGATCGGCGTCACCAACACGGGCCACGCCCACCCGCGGGTGGCGGCGGCGATCGCCGAGCAGGCGGGCAAGATCATCCACGCCCAGCAGAACATCCTGTACCACAAGCCGGGCCTGGAGCTCCACGAGCGGCTGCCGCTTACCTTCCCCGGGCTACGCGACGGAGAGGAGGCCGGGCTGTTCCTCTCGAACTCGGGCGCGGAGGCGATCGAGGCGTCCGTGAAGCTGGCCAAGTACGCCAGCCGACGTCCGGCGATCATCGCCTTTCGAGGGGGCTTCCACGGTCGAACGCACGGGGCGATGGCGCTCACCAGCTCCGGCGTCAAGTACCGCGGCCACTTCGAGCCACTGCTGGGCGGGGTGCACTTCGCCCCGTACCCGTACGTGCTGCGCAACCCGACCGGCCGCGACGCCGATGCCGCCGTCGCGCACAGCCTGGCGGGCATCGAGGATCTGTTCGCCACGGTTGTCTATCCCGATGACGTGGCCGCCTTCCTGGTGGAGCCGATCCTGGGCGAGGGCGGCTACGTGGTGCCGCCCGATTCGTTCCTGCCCGCGCTGCGCGAGCTGGCCGATCGCCACGGCATCCTGCTCATCGCCGACGAGGTGCAATCGGGGATGGGACGCACCGGCCGCATGTGGGCCAGCGATTGGCTCGCGGCTCGTCCGGACATCGTGGTCATGGCCAAGGGCATCGCATCGGGGATGCCGCTGTCGGGGATCATGGCCCGCCGCGAGCTGCTCGACCGGCTCGGACCCGGGGCGCACGGCGGGACCTACGGCGGCAACGCGGTGGCCTGCGCGGCGGCGGTCGCCACCCTCGACGTGATCGAGTCGGAAGGCCTGCTCGCCAACGCCACCCGCCAGGGAGAGCGGCTGATGGCCGGTATCCAGGCCGCCGCCCACGGCCGCACCTGCGTCGCCGAGGTGCGCGGGCGGGGCCTGATGATCGGGATCGAATTTGCCCAGGGCCACGAGCTGACCCCGCGGCCGGACCTGGCCAAGGCGCTCCTGCACGAGGCGTTCGAGCGAAGGCTCCTGCTGCTCACCTGCGGCACCTACGGCCAGGTGGTGCGGATCATCCCGCCGCTGGTGACCACCGATGCCGAGGTCGACACCGCCGTCGGCATCATCCGCGAAGGCCTCGAGGCGATCGGCGCCTAGGGCCGCTCCGCGGTCTCGGGCAGCATGGTCCGGTACTGCGACCCGAACCAGAGAAGTGGCTCCTCGCCCTCCTCGTACCCGGCCGCCACGATCTCGCCGATGAAGATGGTGTGCGTGCCGGCCGGATACGACGCGTTGAGCCGACAGTCGAAGTAGGCGATCGCGCCGTCCACGATCGGCGAGCCGGTCTCGGCCTCGTGCCAGGTCGCGTCGCAGAACCGCTGGAGCTTGGCTGCCGTGGTCGGCAGCGCGAAGCACTCGGCGATCGGCTGCTGTCCGGCACCCAGCACGCTCACCCCGAAGGAGTGGCTGCCCAGGATCGCAACATGCGTCTCGCTGCCGCGGTTGATGCTCGCCATCAGGAGTGGTGGATCGACGCTGATGGAGGCGATCGCGTTGGCGGTCATGCCTGCCAGCAGTGGTCCGTGGCGGGCGGCCACCACCGTCACGCCCGTGGCAAAGCGACCCAGCATCGAGCGCAGCCAGCGATGCTGCTCATCGGTCATGGGCGAAGCGGTCAGGTCGGTCAGCGGTATCGCTCCAGGCGCTCGACGATGGCGTTGGCCGTCGCCCAATCCTCGGCGCTCGGCTGGCGTCCTCGATGCAGGTGCACCAGCGGCACGGTGTTCCAGGATGGGCCGTCGACATGCGGGATATGGGTCGCCAGGTCGCCGCGGTCGAGCACCGCCACGAGCGTTGCACCGCGGTCGGCGCCCCGCGCCAGCGCCGCCTCGATCGACTGCGCGAACTGCTCGGGAGGCCCGAACTCCTGACCGATGCGCATCGCGATCAAGCCAGCGGTCGGAGGCAGGATCGGCGAGTCGTCGATCACATCCATCCCAGCATTCCGAACAGCCAGCCGAAGAATGTGAGGCTGCCGAGGACGGTGAAGCCCACCACTGCGATGACAAGCACGAAGCCGATGGCGCTGGCCCATGCCGGCACGGCCGCCACGGGCGCGCTCGCCGAACCGGCTGCCAGCCAGACGGCCAGCGCATCGCCGTCGACCCGCAGCTCGACGTCCTCGTCAAGGGGAACGACCACCAGCCGCTCGCGCTCGTCCCCGCCGGGCTCGGCGGTGAGCAGGGCCCGGGAAACCTCGCCCTCGCGCACCAGCATCGCGTGGTTGCCGAGCGCGTTGGTCAGCGGCTGCGCCTCGAGGCGGCCGCCAACCCCAAGCGGGATCGCGGGTGGGGAACCGTCCATTCGGCGAGGATAGCAGCCGCTACTTGTCGAGCAGCGCCAGGGTCGGGGCGAGGGCGCGGATGCTGTCCGCGGTGATCGGGTGGAGGACCAGCTGGACGTGGCCGATCCCGGTCGCCGCGAATGCGCGCAGCGCAGCCGCCAACACGGGCGGCTCTCCGGAGATCGGTTCCGCGCTCGGACGTCCAGGACTGCCCTGGCGTTCGCCCATGGTCCCGGGCAGCGCCACCAGGACGGCAACCGTCCGCTCGAGTGTTGCCGGATCGCGGCCGACCGCCAGGCAGGCGGCGTCGACCTGGTCGCGGAGTGCCAGGTAGCCCTTGGGCGTATTCCCGAACAGGGCGAACCACGCGTTCCAGGCCTGCACGTGGGGCAGGGTGATCGAGAGCATCCGCTGGCCGATGGAGCCGACCATGAGGGGAGGCCCCTCGCCGTGCGCATGCCGCGGGCCGCGCGGCAGGAGCTCGCCATCGTCCAGGTCGTAGTAGGTGCCGTGGAAGTCACAGCGGCCGTCGCGCAGGAGCGTGCGCACGATGGTGAAGGCCTCCTCGAAGCGGCTGACCCGATGGTCGAATGGATACCCGTAGGCGCGGTACTCGGCCTCGTTCCAGCCCGCTCCCAGGCCGAGGATGAGGCGCCCGCCGCTGATCTCGTCGACGGTGGCCGCCTTCTTGGCGAGCATGGCCGGGTTGTGGAAGCTGGTGGCCGCCACCAGCGGCCCGATCTCGACACGCTCGGTGATAGCCGCGATGGCGGCCAGCGTCGACCACGCCTCCCACGGCCCGCGGGCCGGCAGCCCGTCGTCGCGGTAGAGCAGGTGGTCGCCGACCCAGATCGAGTCGAGCCC
>CAZDAV010000044.1:0-7827 GCA_964503725.1 uncultured Steroidobacteraceae bacterium | reverse complement strand
ACAACGCCATCCCGGAGGAGGCGGTCTGGCAGTGCACGACCTGCGGCTGGTGCGTAGAGGGCTGCCCGGTGCTGATCGAGCACGTCGACAGCATCGTCGAGATCCGGCGCAACCTGGTGCTGGAGGAGGGCCGCTTCCCGAAGGAGCTGAATGCCGCCTTCCGCAACATGGAGACGGCCGGCAACCCGTGGGGCCAGCCGCGCAGCGCCCGGCTCGATTGGGCCAGGGGCATGGACGTGACGGTGCTGGGTGGCGACGGATCGGCGGGCACGCCGAGCGCGGATCATCGGGGCGTCCTGTACTGGGTCGGCTGTGCCGGAGCCTTCGACGAGCGGAACCGGAAGGTGGTGCGAGCCATGGCGGCGCTGCTGAAGCAGGCCGACGTGCCGTTCGCGGTCCTCGGATCGGGGGAGACGTGCACCGGCGATCCCGCACGGCGCGCGGGGAACGAATACCTGTTCCAGATGCTGGCCAAGGAGAACGTGGCCACGCTGACGGCCGCCCATGACGAGCACAGCGTCCGGACCATCGTGGCCAGCTGTCCGCACTGCTTCAACACGATCCGGAACGAATATCCGCAGTTCGGCCTGGCGGGCGTTGAGGTGATCCACCACACCCAGCTGCTCGACGCCCTGGTGGCCGATGGCCGCCTGAACCCCGATCGACATAACGAGGCCACCGTTGCCTACCACGACGCCTGCTACCTGGGCCGCTACAACGAGGTTTACGACGAGGGGCGGCGCGTCGTGGAATCGGTGCCGGGCCAGTCCGTGGTCGAGATGGAGCAGCATCACCGCAAGGGGCTCTGCTGCGGCGCGGGCGGCGCGCGGATGTGGATGGAGGAGCGCGAGGGTCAGCGCATCAACCACCGCCGCACGGAGCAGGCCCTGGCGACGTCGCCGACCGCGATCGCGACCGCATGCCCGTTCTGCCTGATCATGCTGCGCGATGGCGTGACGGACCTGGATCGGGCCGACGTTGCGGTGCGCGATGTCGCCGAGCTGCTTGCCGACGCGACCGGGGCATGGACGTTCGAGGCACTCGACCGACGGGTTAGCCGGGGATTGCGCAGGATCTGGCCCTAGAATCCACGCGACGCGGCACGAGAAGGAGCAGGAGCAGCATGACCGTCGGCGAGCAGCGAGAGGTCGACCGCGAGCGCGTGAAGGCCATGGTGGCCCGCGAGGAGGCCGCCTACGTGGCACGCACGCCGCGCAGCGCGGAGCTGTACGAGCGCGCGCGCCACGCCATGCCGCTCGGCGTCGCCAGCTCGTTTCAGACGTATGACCCGTATCCGCTCTTCATCCGTGAGGGGCGAGGCTCGCGCATGTGGGACGCCGACGGCAACGAGTACCTGGACTTCGACATGGCGCTCGGGGTTCTCGCCGCCGGCCACTCACATCCCGCCTTCGTCGAGGCCGTGCAGGAGCGCGCGGCGCGCGGAACCGCCTTCACCTTCCCGATCGAGGAGCAGATCCTCGTGGCCGAGGAGCTGAAGCGCCGCTTCCGCGCCGACCTGATCCGCTTCAGCAACTCGGGCACCGAGGCGACGATGGACGCCATTCGCGTCGCCCGCGGCTACACGGGGCGCGAGAAGATCCTGAAGTTCGAGGGCGGCTATCACGGGCATCACGACGACGTGCTGGTCAGCATCCAGCCGCCGCGTGACAGCATGGGGGATCTGAGCGCGCCGAACACGGTCCCGACCAGCGCGGGGATTCCGCGCAGCCGCATCGCCGACACCGTCATCGCGCCGTTCAATGAGCCGGAGATCGTCGAGCAGATCCTGGAGCGGCACCGGGGCGAGATCGCGGCGATCATCGTCGAGGCGGTGCAGTTCAACATCGGCGTCGTGCCGCCGCTGCCCGGCTTCCTGGAGCGCCTGCGCGAGCTGGCCACGGCCCATGGCACGGTCCTCATCTTCGACGAGGTGAAGACCGGGGTGGTGATCGCCTACGGTGGCGCGACCGAGTACTACGACATCCAGCCGGACCTCTTCTGCCTGGCGAAGAGCATCGGCGGCGGCACGCCGATCGGCGCCTTCGGTGGTCGCGAAGAGGTGATGCGGGTGATCGAGGGAGGCGCCAAGGCCCCATTGATCGAGGCCGGCACCACCCTGACGTCATTTGGCAACACGACGCAGGTTGCCCACATGGGCACGATGAACGGCTCGCCGCTGGTGATGGCCGCCGCGCTGGCGGTGCTGACCAAGGTGCTGACGCCCGACGTCTATCCACGACTGCAGGCCATGGGTGATCGGCTGACGGCTGGCAGCCAGGCCATCGTCGACCAGTTCGGGCTGCCGGCCTATGCCATCAACGTGGGCCCCAAGGGGATCGTCATGTTCGCTCCGCAGCGGGTGACCGGCTATCGAGACTTCATCGGCCTCGATGAGGACCTCTGGGCCTCCTCCTTCTGGTACCTCGCCAACCGCGGTATCCTCATCCCGCCGGCCCCGGACGACCAGTGGACGCTCTCCGTGCAGCACACGGAGGCAGAGGTGGACCGTTACCTTGCGGTCTTCCGCGAATGGGCGACCGAGGTCGCCGGCTAGGGAGGATCGCGCGATGATCGAACGCTGGGCACGGCCGCTGGCCCGCCTCTGGAACGGGTCGGCCAGGGTGATGGACGCTGCGTACCGCGTGCTCGGCCGGCCCGGCAAGCTGCTCCAGGACCTCCTCAACGGCTCGTGGCTCGGACACTCGCTCCACCCGGTGGTGGTCGACGTGGTGGTCGGCGGCTCGACCGCCGCGGTCCTGCTCCAGGTGTTGACCTGGCTCGGCGTCGACGGGCTGCGCGACGCGCAGATCTGGATCCTGGGCCTCACCTGGCTGAGCGGGGTGACGGCGAGCATCACCGGCCTGACCGATTTCAAGGACACCGCCGACGGCGACGAGCGCAACGTGGTGGGGCTCCACGGGCTGATCAACATCATCGCCAACGTTGCCTTCATCGTCGCCTTCGGATTCATGCTGGCCGGGGCCGATGCGGCTGCCGCCTGGCTGCTCCTGATCGGGTACCTGATTCTCTCGCTGGGTGCCTTCATCGGCGGGCATGTCGTCTTCAAGTACGGCTACATGGTCAACCGCAACGCCTTCGCGCGCGGCAAGGTGGCAAAGGAGTACACCGCCATCCTGCCGGTGGCAGACCTGCCCGAGGCGACACCCACCAAGGCCATGCTGGGGACCACCGCGCTCGTCCTCGTGCGCCGCGGCGACGTGGTGCACGCCCTGAAGGAGACCTGCTCGCACGCCGGTGGACCGCTCTCCGAAGGGACGCTGGTCGGCGGCACGATCGTCTGTCCGTGGCACGCGTCCGCCTTCCGGCTGAGCGACGGCGCCGTCCGCCACGGGCCGGCCGCGACGCGCCAGGTCGCGTACGGGGCACGCGTCCACGAGGGCCAGGTCGAGGTGCAGGGACCGGCGTGACCTACCGGCTGACCGCCGATCATGACGAGCTGCGCGCGATGGTGCGGCGCCTCGCCGAAGAGCGGATTGCCCCGCGCGCGGCTGAGATCGACGCCACGTCCGAATTCCCGTGGGATCTCAAGGAGCTGCTGGCCGGGCAGGACCTGCTGGGGACCTGCTTTCCGGCGCGCTTCGGGGGGACTGAGCTCGACGACGTGTCGCAGGCGATCCTGGTCGAAGAGATCGCCCGCGCCGACGCCACCACCAGCCTGATCCCGACCGTCCAGAAGCTGGGGTCGCTGCCGATCCTGCTGGCCGGCAGCGAGGAGCAGCAGGCCCGCTACTTCCCGCGCCTCGCCAGCGGCGAGTGGCTGGCTGCCTTCGGCCTGACCGAGGCGGCCGCGGGGAGTGACGTCGCCAGCCTGCGCATGCGTGCCCGGCGCGACGGAGACACCTACCTGCTCAGCGGGAGCAAGCGGTTCATCACCCACGGCTCGATCGCCAACCTGGTGACGACCTTCGCCCTGACCGATCCCAAGGCCGGGGGCCGACGGGGGATGAGCGCCTTCATCGTCGAGACCGATACGCCCGGCTTCTCCGCGCCACGCCTCGAGCACAAGATGGGGATCCGCGGGTCGCCGACCGCCGAGCTGCTCTTCGACGAGGTGCGAGTCCCCGAGGCGAATCTGATCGGGGCCGAGGGCGACGGCTTCGCCCTCGCGATGGCCACGCTCGACCGGTCGCGCCTCTCGATCGCCGCGCAGGCGGTGGGCATCGCGGCCGGTGCGATCGACTTCGCGGTCGCCTACGCCGCGCAGCGGCAGCAGTTCGGCGAGCGGGTAGCCGACCTGGAGGGGATCCAATTCATGCTCGCCGACATGGCCAGCCAGACCGAGGCCGCACGCCAGCTGACCTACGCGGCGGCGGCGGCGGTGGATGCCGGCGATGACGACGTGGCGTACTGGACCAGCTGCGCGAAGCTGATCGCGGGCGATACGGCCATGCGGGTCACCACCGATGCGGTGCAGGTCCTGGGCGGGTATGGCTATGTGACCGAGTACCCTGTCGAGCGCATGATGCGCGACGCCAAGGTCACCCAGCTGTACGAGGGGACCCAGCAGATCCAGCGGCTGATCGTGGCGCGCCAGCTGCTGCGCCGCGCCGGCGTTGCTCGTCCGGCGAAGCCGGCATCGTCGTAGAAGGGAGGCTCGCGAGCAGCGTGAAGATCGTGGTCTGCATCAAGCAGGTGCCCGCCACCACGGCGGAGAAGCGCTACACCGCCGACCTGCGGCTTGACCGCGCCGCCGCCGAGGCCGTCATCAATCCGCTCGACGAATACGCCATCGAACAGGCGCTGCGCCTCCAGGAGTCGGGCGCAATCGAATCGGTCGGCTACCTGTCGATGGGGCCGCCGCAGGCGGCCGAGGCGCTGCGCCGGGCGCTGGCGATGGGAGGCGACGAGGCAACCCTGGTGACCGATCCGGAGCTGGCAGGCGCCGATGAATGGGCGACCGCCCGCGTCCTGGCAACTGCGCTCGACCGGCTGGCCCCCGACGTGGCGCTGATGGGGATGGCATCCGACGACGCGCGCGGCTCGATGATCCCCGGGGCCGTCGCCGCCATCCGCGGCCTGCCGCTGCTGTCCTACGGATCCGAGCTCCGGGTGGAGGGTGATGTCGCGCGCATCCGGCGCCTGAGCGCGACCGGCTTTGACATCATCGAGGCGCCCCTGCCGGTGGTCGCCAGCGTCACCGACCAGGTCGGTGAGCCGCGCTACGCGTCGCTCAAGGGGATCATGGCCGCCAAGCGCAAGCCGATGGAGACCTGGGGACTGGCCGACCTGGGCCTGTCGCCAGGCGACGTGCATGGCGCGGCATTGACCCGCGTCGTCGAGGCTCGCAAGCCGGAGGCCAAGCCACCCACCGAGCGGGTCGAGAACGTCGGCCCGGACGAGGCGGTCGTGCGCATCGCCGACTGGCTCGCCGCGCGGAAGCTGATCTGATGGGCAAGGACATTGCCTTCTTCGCCGAATACGCCGGCGGGTCGGCCTCGCGCAGCGCCCTGGAGCTGGCGGCCGGCGCCGCCGAGATCGCTCGACAGAGCGGGGGAGCGGCGGTCGCGCTGGCCTATGGACCTGGCTCGGCTGCCGCGGCGGAGCTCGGCAAGGCGGGCGCCGCCCGCGCGATCTCACTGGGTGACCAGCTCGCGCCGGCGATTGTCTTCGCGGCGGCCGCGGCCGCAAGCGTGCGTGAGCTTGCCCCGATGGCCGTGCTCGCCCCGGCGACGCCGAACGGTCGCGATCTGGCAGCCGCTCTCGTCGGCCTGCTCGGGCTGCCGGCGTTCGGCCCGGTTCGTGCCGTCCGCGTCGAGGGCGATGGCGTGCGCAGCGAGCAGGCCACGCTGCAGGGCACCGTCATCACCGTCAGCGAGCCGACCGAAGCCGCCCCTCAGCCGGCGGTCGTCCTCGTCCTGCCGAGCACCTTCACGCCGCTCGAGCGCGGCAGCGGCGCGGCCAGCATGACACCGGCGCCGGCCAGTGAGCCTGGTCCGTTCGGCACGGCAACCGTGGTCGAGTCGCATCCCGCCGACGCCGCGGTCGCCAACCTGGAGGAGGCGTCCATCATCGTCGCCGGGGGGCGCGGCGTCGGCAGCGCGGACGGCTTCGCGCCGCTCCACGAGCTGGCAGCGGCACTCGGCGGGGCGGTCGGCGCCAGCCGCGCCGCGGCCGATGCCGGCTGGGTCCCATACCAGCTCCAGATCGGTCAGACTGGCAAGGTCGTCAAGCCGGCCCTGTACGTCGGTTGCGGCATCAGCGGCGCGATCCAGCATCGGGTCGGGATGCAGACAGCGGAGAATGTGCTGGCCATCAACAAGGATCCCGATGCGCCGATCGGGGAGTTCGCAGACCTGTTCGTGGTAGGAGACCTGTTCACCATCGTCCCAAAGCTGACCGCCGAGATCCGGCGGCGAAAGGGAATCTAGGACCGATGCGCCACCGCGCAGGGCCCACGCTCCCACTCGTTCTCACGCTCGCCATGCTTGCCGCCGTGCCGGCGATGCTGCGCGTCCCGCGCCGCAGACGGCCGCGCTCGTATGGCAAGGAACTGCAGGCCTACCGCCGCGACCTGGTCGAGCGGACGACCCGGATCGACAGCCAGCTCGCCACGCTGGAAGAGCTGGTCGACGCCTTGCGGCGCCGCGACACCGACGTCGACGAGGCGCTCATCAAGCTCCAGGCCGGCGAGGAGGAGCTCGACAAGGCTGCGGAGGCGCTGCGCGACATCCTCGCCCCGGAGGAGCTGCACGCCCTGCACGCCGAGTACGAGGGCAGCCTCGAGCGGGCGCTGCGCGGCATCGTCACCGCCGAGCGCGGCTGCGGGATCACCAAGATGCGCCACCGCCCGCCGGATGACGAGGAGCCGTTCATCTACTGGAAGCGCGGCCACCTGAACATCCTCCACGCGCGGATGCGAATGGCGGAATTGGTCGAGGGACTGCTCAGCTGGGAGCCGGGATTGCCGGCCGAGGCGACGGTGGGGGTCCGCCTCAACCGGACCTGACGGGCCACATGTTGTGGTATCGTGGCGCTCGGTACCACCAGTGGTGTAGTCCACACGGGGAGACTGAATGCGCTGTCCACGCTGTAACGAGGCCGGCACGCGGGTCATCGACTCGCGTGACCTGGATGCCGGCGGCACCATCCGTCGCCGCCGCGAGTGCGAGCTGTGCTCGTATCGGTTTACGACCTACGAGCGCCCTGAGGGCGCGCGGCTGAGCGTCATCAAGCGCGACGGAAGCCGCCAGGAGTTCGATCGCGGCAAGCTGCAGGCCGGCTTGATGCGCGCGTTGGAGAAGCGGCCGGTGACGCTGGCTCGCGTCGAGCAGGCGGTCGACGACATCGAGGGCGGCCTTCGGGCGCGCGGCGAGCCGGAGGTCACGTCCAAGGAGATCGGACGGCTGGCGACGGAGGCGCTGCGCGATATCGACCAGCTGGCCTACATCCGCTTCGCATCGGTCTATCACAGCTACGAGGACATCTCGACGCTCAAGCGCGAGGTCGACCGGCTGATGAAGCAGCGGACGCCCGCGGAGCGCTAGTGGTCCTCTCCGATCGCGACATTCGAGCCGAGATCGAGGCCGGGCGGATCGTCATCGATCCGTACATTCCCGAGGCGGTGCAGCCATCGAGCGTCGACCTGCACCTCGATCGGCGCTTTCGCGTCTTCCGCAACAGCCGCTATCCGTACATCGACGTGCGAACCGATCAACCCGAGCTGACCGAGCTGGTCGAGATCGGCGGCGACGACCCGTTCATCCTGCACCCCGGCGAGTTCGTGCTGGGCTCGACCTTCGAGCGGGTCGAGCTGCCGAACGACCTGGTGGCGAGACTCGAAGGGAAGTCAAGTTTGGGCCGGCTGGG
>CAZDAV010000043.1:1747-8166 GCA_964503725.1 uncultured Steroidobacteraceae bacterium | reverse complement strand
CGCTGGGCGGCGGCGGCTACCTCGTCCTGGACCGGCCGTGGCCGGCCATGCTGCGCGGCATCTACGGCGACCACGAGCGCTACGTGGAGACCTACTGGACCCGATACCCGGGACGCTACTTCGCCGGCGACGGCTGCAAGCGCGACGACGAGGGCTATTTCTGGCTTCTCGGCCGGGTCGACGACGTGATGAACGTCTCCGGCCACCGGATCTCGACGACCGAGGTCGAGTCGGCCCTCGTCTCACATCCCGCCGTGGCAGAGGCGGCCGTGGTCGGCCGAACCGACCCGATCACCGGCCAGGCCATCTTTTCGTACGTGATCCTGCGCTCCGGCTTCGAGGCCTCGGACGCGTTGGCCGCCGAGCTGCGCGAGCACGTCGGCGAGGTGATCGGCAAGCTGGCGCGCCCGAAGCAGATCCTGTTCACACCGGACCTGCCCAAGACACGTTCGGGCAAGATCATGCGGCGCCTTCTGCGCGACATCGCCGAGCAGCGGGCGCTGGGCGATGTGACAACCCTCGCGGACGCCGGAATCGTGTCCGCCATCCGGGAGCAGTCGGGTCGGGGCGAGGACTGACGGTCCTCTCACCCGGTGGGTGCGCCATATTCGCGCACGGCATGAAATCGCGCCGATAGCGTCCTTCTCGCCGCGTGCCATTCATCACGGGAATGAGGCGCCACGGGAGCCCCCTCATCGGCGCGATTTCATTCGCAGCCGGCATACGAGAGCCGAGACGGAAGAGCGTCGTCAACGTACCCAAAGCAGCGCGTCCGCTCCGAGCGGGGAGCCGGATCGAATCGCCGCCCATGCCGCTCGCGAGGTAACCGTCAGGCTGCTACGAATGATCGCGGCGTGTGGCGCCACTGCCTTCCGCGCGGTGGCCAGGTCAGGCACGGCGAGCACGAGTCGCACTCGCCGTCCGAGTCGCTCCGCCAGGGCTGCCCTCTTCAGCTGCGCTGCCCGCAACTGGGCCTGGAGATCGCGGAGCCCGCGCTCGATCTCGATCAGGATCACCTCTGCGTGGCCTTCCAGGACCATGTCTGCTGCTCGGCGATCCGGCGGCCGCGCGACTGGCACCTCGAGGCCCACCCGCCACGAGCCATGCGCCTCAGCCCTGATCTTGCTCGCCAACATCAGCTGACCCGAGTCTCGCAGCCGAACGCCGTCATCGGGGTAGATACGGACTGAGAGGTGATGCCCCAACCCGCGTGCGATGCCAGCCATCGAGCGCAGATCGGGAGAGAAGATGCCTCGTTCGATCCTGCTGATCACCGGCTGGCTGCTGCTGGACCGCGACGCCAGCTGGCTCTGGGTCAGGCCGGCGGCCCTCCGCGCAATCGCTACTTCGCGGCCGAACTGCTCGACGACGTCGACGCGTGTCACGCGAATAGGTTCGCGGTATCGGCTCACCGCGCCGTTAGCGGTGGCTTATCCCGCCCGTTTGCTACGATGCGCCCCGTGACCTTCACCCGCAGGACCAAGGCCATCATCGCGTCGGTCGCCAGCGTCCTGTGGCTCGGCTACATGATGGTGGGGCTGCAGGTGATCGACGCCATCGCGCCGACCCACCTCGGCTCGGGGCCCGAGGGGCTGGCCGCGTTCGTCGGCCTGGTATCTGGTGTCTTCGTGGCCGGCCTGGTCATGTGGGCCGCTTCCGACTGACCGATGCGCCGCGCCCGCGCGGCAAGGTTGAGCGGCTACTCGACGTCCCCTGAGTACAGGTTGGCCGATGGCGGGTGCTGCCGGTCGACGGCCGGCTCCAGCAGCCGCCGGTAGAGGCCCGGCCGCCGATCGGCGACGGTGTCCCACTCGTGCTCGCCGGGCCGTAGCCGGACGTGGGTCTGACGCGCGGCCTCCGGGTCGATCTCCCCGATCAGCAGCTCCTCCTCAGTGTCGCTCGCGACCGCCAGCTGGTGCCCGTCGTAGTCGAAGAGCGACGACCGCCCGATGAAGGTGACGCCCCGTTCGGTCCCGACGCGGTCGGCAGCGAGCAGGTAGCAGTGGTTCTCGGCGGCGCGGGCGGGGGCGAAGATGCCGGGGTGGAAATCGACGCCGACCGGCCAGTTGGTCGGCAGTGCGATCAGATCGGCGCCATCCAGCGCGCACATGCGGGCCGCCTCCGGGAAGCGCAGGTCGTAGCAGATCAGGATCCCGATGCGCAGGCCGCCCACCTCGACCACGCTCGGCGCATCGGGGCCGGGGGTGGCGAAGCGGTCGACTCCCAGGAACGGCAGGTGCATCTTGCGGTAGGTGTAGCGCCGACCGTCAGGGGTGGCCATCAGGGCCGCGTTGAAGACCTCGTCGCCCTGCGCCTCGAGGGTGCCGCAGATGACCGTCATGCCGTGTGACGCGGCCAGTTCGGCGATCGCATCGGGGGCCACCGCGCCGGCACGGCGTGCCACCGGCCGGGCCTCGTCGAGTGAGTCGAAGGCGTAGCCGGTCACTGAGGCCTCGGGCAGGACGGCGAGCACGGCACCGGCCGCGGCGGCATCGGCCACGGCACGCGTGATGCGCTCCAGGTTGGCCTCGACCTCGCCGAGCTGCGGGTCGATCTGGCAGGCCGCCACGCGAAGCGTCGGCATCGGTCCCTTCCTTCCGGCTACCCTTGCTCGATGGCCACGCGACCCTGGCTGCTGCCGGCTGCCTTCATCTTACTCGGGCTCATCTGGGGCTCCTCGTTCCTGTGGATCAAGATCGGCGTCGAGGAGATGGATCCGGCGACGCTGGTGGCGTATCGGATCAGCATCGGGGCGGTGGCGATGCTCGCCTACCTGCGCCTCACCGGGGAGTGGCTGCCGTGGAACGCGCGTGAGCTGGCGCCGATGGCCGTCCTCGGCATGGTCGCGACCGCATTGCCGTTCTTCCTCATCACCTGGGGCGAGGTGTACATCGACTCGGGCACCGCCGCCGTGCTCAACTCGCTGACCCCGATCTTCAGCCTGATCCTGGCCGGCCTGATCCTGGGCACCGAGTCAGTGACCCTGGTCCGGGTGGTGGGCCTGGTGACCGGCTTCGCCGGCGCCGCGCTGCTCGCTTCGCGGGAGTTCGCGCTGCGGGGCGACCTGCTGGCGCTGTTCGGAACCGGGGCAGTCGCGGTGGCCGCCATCTCCTATGCCGTCGGCGCATCGGTCTCCAAGGCCATGGTGCACGGCACGTCGCGGAACGTGGTGGCCGCCGGCAACCTGACGTTTGGGGCCGTCTACATCTGGATCTTCACCCTCTTGACCGGCTCGAGCCTGGCGCTGCCGACGCAGGTCGACACCATCATCGCCCTGCTCTGGCTCGGCCTGCTCGGCTCGTTCCTCGCCTTCGTGCTGCTCTACTTCCTCATCGCCCACTTGGAGGCCACCGTGGCCACCATGGTGACCTACCTCTTCCCTGTGGTCGGCGTGACGCTGGGCGTCATCTTCCTCAACGAGCTGCTGGACGCTCGCCTGGCGATCGGGACGGGGCTGGTCGTGCTCGGAATCGTGGTCGTGGGCCTTCGTTATGATCAGGTCATGGGATGGGTGACAAGTCGAAGGAGCCGTTCGTGAGCGGCTACGACGACGGGCCCCGCTGGCCGGAGCGCGACCTTCGAGGACGAGACCGGGAACGAGACCAGGAACGAGACCAGGAACGAGACCAGGAACGAGACCAGGACCGAGACCAGGGGCGCGAACCGGAAGCATCCGACCCACGCGCACCGGAACCGCCGGCGTACAGCACCTGGACACCTCGCCCCCGCGAGCCGGAGCCGCAGCAGCCGGAGCCGGAGCCGCAGCCGCAGCGGCCGGAGGAGCAGCAGCCGGAGCCGCAGCCGCAGCAGGCGGAGGAGCCGGAGGAGCAGCAGCCGCCGCCACAGGAGCCACAGCGCGACCTGCCGACGCCGGCGACCGAATCGGCTCCACCGACCACCTCACTGGGCGACGCCGGCCCGCCTGGCAGTGACGGCGGCGCCGACGGGGGCGACGGCGGGGGCGACGGCGACGACGACGATGACAGCAGTGGCGACTCAGGTGACCCGGGAGACAACCGGCGCGCATGGGACCCGCGGCGGCAGGGCGATCGGCGCAAGCCGACCACCGCCGAGCAGGCGGTCCCCTGGCTGATTGGCCTCCTGCTGGCCCTGACCGGAATCGTCGTCGTGCTCCTGGCCCTCATCTTCGTGGGGCCGGAGGGCGTAGCAGTCCAGGCATCACCCACACCGTCGCCAACGCCGCCGCCGCCGCCCCCCTCGACCAGGCCCTTCGCCACCGCCACGCCGGCGCCGACCGCCGCCCCCACCTCCACTCCGCCGCCGACCTTCGGAGCGCTGGAGATGGTCTACATGGGGCGCTCGACCGCCAACTCGCCGATCCGCCTCTCCCGCCGCGACTTCTCGACCACCGCCGAGCCGGCCGTGATCGCCGAGGACGCCAACGGGGTCGGCGACTATACCTGGGCGCCCGACGGGCGGGTTGGCGCGGCGATCATCGGCGGCGCGGCCGTAGCGCTTGAAGGTGGACAGCCGCCGCGGCCGCTGATCGCCGCGATCGACGCCCTCGCCTTTGCCGATGACTCGACCACGCTGTACGGTCTGCGCATCATCAGCGCCGGGGCGAATGATCGGGCCGAGGTGCTGACCATCCAGTTCGAAACGGGGGCGACCGAGATCCTGACCAGCATCACCTACCCACACCTCGAGCTCTTCCCCGACCCGCCGCTCAAGGAGGCGCAGTACGCCGACAACGGCGGGATCGTGCGGCTGTACGCGACGATCGACGGCCACGTGGTGGCCTGGATCCAGGGGGCGCCGGCCATCTATCGCGTCGATCCGGCCGACGGGACGTATACCGAGGCCGAGCGTCAGCCGGTCCTCTGGTCGCCGGACCAACGCTCGCGCGTCGATGTGACGCTCGCCGGCAGCGTCACCACCCTCAGCCTCATCGATCGGGCCGAGGCCGTCACGGCGACGGTGACCGTGACGGGCCTGGTGAGCCACATTCGCTGGGCGGCCACGAACAACGAGATCGTCTTCACCCTTGGTCGGACCGTCGGTGGCGGGGTGCGGCAGGACCTGTATGTCTGGACCCTCGTCGACGGCGAGGCACCGGCGGCGCTGACCAGCAACGGCGCCTCGTTCGGCGCCGAGTGGCTCGGCGTGCTCCAGTCGTGGCTGCCGTGAGGCCGATGCAGGAGATCATCAACCCCATCGCCGTCGAGCTCGACGACACCGCCCGCCTCATGCGCATCCGCTGGGACGACGGTCACCTGGGCGAGTGGGACTGGACGGCGCTGCGACGCGCGTGCCCCTGCGCCCTGTGCGCCGGCGAGGGCAACATGCCGGGGATCGTGACGCTCGAGATGGTCTTCACCCCGCAGCAGACGAGCATGGAGCGGGTGAAATGGATCGGCCGATACGCCCTGGCCCCCATCTGGGCCGATGGCCACGACACCGGCCTCTTCACGTACACCAAGCTGCGTGACACCTGTTCCTGCGAGGAGCACGCCAGCCCCGCCCGATGAGGACGCTCGACGGCCTGCTCCTGGTTCACGCCCATCCGGACGACGAGTGCTTCGCGACAGGCGGCCTGATTGCGCGCTCGATCGCCGAGGGTCGCCGCGTCGACCTCGTGGTGTGCACCGGCGGCGAGGAGGGGGAGGTCCACGACCCTGATCTCGACCCTGACGAGGCGCGCCCCCGCATGCGAGAGATCCGCGCGGCCGAGCTGGACTGCTCGCTGGCGGCGCTGGGGGGCGGCTCGGATGCGCTGCATCTGCATCGGCTCGGCTATCGCGACAGCGGCATGATGGAGAACGAGGCGAACTCCCGCCCGGAGGCGTTCTGGCAGGCGGACATGGACGAGGCGACGGGACGGGTGGTATCGGTCATTCGTGCGGCCCGACCGGGGGTGTTGGTCACCTACGACGCCAACGGCAACTACGGCCACCCCGATCACATCAACGCGCACCGGGTGGCGGTGGCGGCCTTTCTGGCGGCGGCGGACCCGTCGCGCTACCCGGATGCCGGACCGGCCTGGGCGGTCGCCAAGTTCTACGAGATCGCGTTCAACCGGGACCGATGGTCAGAGCTGATGGGCGAGATGAAGGAGCGCGGCATCAAGCTGCCGTGGGACTTCGACACCGATGACGCCTCCGGCGAGGCCAGGGCCGATGCCGAGGGGGAGGAAGAGTCCTCGTTCGGCGTTGCCACGGCCGACATCACGACCTTCGTCGACGTGGCCGATTACGCCGGGCCGAAGCGCGCCGGCATGGCCTGTCACCGCAGCCAGTGGCAGGACTTCGGCTGGTTCCTCGACCTGCCCGATGACCTTGCCGAGCGCATCTCCTCGCCCGAGTCCTTCGTTCTGACCCGCTGGCCCGACCACGGCGTCGGAGTCGGGCTGAAGGAGGCGTCGCTGTTCGAGGGACTCGAGGAGGACTAGGCGGGCTGTC
>CAZDAV010000043.1:0-1647 GCA_964503725.1 uncultured Steroidobacteraceae bacterium | reverse complement strand
GGGCTGAAGGAGGCGTCGCTGTTCGAGGGACTCGAGGAGGACTAGGCGGGCTGTCCTGCTACACCTTCGGACTTTGGCGATCACCCGAGGACCACAACGGCCAAGATCCGGGCGCCGCTGGCGCCTCGATAGCTGTTTGGCCATCCCGCGACCACCGAAGCGAGGTAGGTGCCCGTTCACGGCCGTTGTGGTCAGCCCGGGGCTACGAATGTCGGCCATCCTCAGAGGAGGACGAGCCCGTTCCCGCCCGGATCACGACCGGAACGCAACGCCGCCAGAACGGTCCTGGTTCCGACGGGGAACGTCTCCTGAAGTGCGGCACCAGCCTCCGCGACCGCGCGCCGATTCGCATGGGTGCCGGCGACGACCAGGACCAGCCGTGGCATACCCGAATCACGTTGCTTTCTCAGCAGCGGGCGGATCTGCGCTTGCACGTCCCGCAGTCGGCTCAAGAACTCATGAGCAACGCGGATCGGAGGACGCGATAGCACGAGGTCGAAGGCCCGCAGATCGGCGAACTGGCCAACACGTGCCTCGAGTGCAACCGTCCAGCCGCCAGGAGCAACGATCCGTCGGTACCGGTTGATCATCTCGATCTGACGTCCGTCTCGCAGCCGCCCGCCGCCCGGATAGAGATGCGTGCTCAGCTTCAGCCCAACGGCGGCGGCCTGCATGGCAAGGTCCTCCACCACAACGCGACGCGCCGCGTTTCGCTCGACCCGTCCGATGGCGGAAGGCGATCTATGCAACGCCCTCGCGACGTCTGCCTGTCGCAGCCCGGCCGCGATGCGCGCTTCGCGAAGGTCCGCCCCGTGCTCGGCAACCTGCCGTCGTGCGACAAGCAGGGCTTCATCAACTCGGGTCAATCGGTTCGCCATGCGCTGATCATCCGCGACCGAGGCTTATCGCTCCGTTACGGCCGGCTCGCGGTCACCCAGCGCCTACAACGGCCGAGATGTTCGTGAAACTGCGTCGTCGATGGCTGGTTGGTCATCGGATGATCCCCACAGCCACGCTCCGGCCTCTATTTGGCCGTTGTGTTCATGTGGTGGCCGTTGAGCACGAAGATCGCTACGAGGGCTCCAAGCCGGTTCGAGCCCCCGTGCCCGACGATCCAATACCGGATGCGCCGCATGGCCAGCAGCTTATCGGCCCTTCACACGATGCCCGGCGTTCGCTAAGGTCTCGATGTGGAACTCCCCCCGCTGACCTGCGCCACGTGTGGCACGCCCAACGACCCCGCGCGCAAGTTCTGCGCTGAGTGCGGCAACCCGCTGGGCGTTGCCTGCGAGGGGTGTGGCTCAGTCAACCCGGCATCGGTCAAGTTCTGCGGCGAGTGCGGCTCCAGCATGCGGCCCGATGCAGCGGAACCACCTGCAGGGGTCGCTGTGGTGGAAGCCACGGCCGAGCGCCGATTGGTATCGGTCCTGTTCGCCGACCTGGTCGGCTTCACGACCCTCGCCGAGGACCGCGATGCGGAGGAGACGCGCGAGCTGCTGACCCGCTACTTCGAGATCGCGCAGGGCGTGATCGAGCGGCACGGCGGGACCGTGGAGAAGTTCATCGGCGATGCGGTAATGGCGGTGTGGGGAGCCCCGCTGGCGCACGAGGATGACGCCGAGCGGGCGGTGCGCGCCGCGATGGAGC
>CAZDAV010000042.1:0-8239 GCA_964503725.1 uncultured Steroidobacteraceae bacterium | reverse complement strand
GAGCGTAAGTGCCAAAGTTATCGACTGTAACTCTGCCCCTGTAAGCGCTGTGCTAACCAGCCATTCACGCTGGCGCCCTGCGAGTCTTGCCTGTTCAGTTATCGCCTATTCCGCCACGGCGTCGCAGAGGGCGGGGTGACGGTATCGTCGTGCATGCGACGACGCCCACTGCCAAGGCTCCAAGCTGGCGCGCGAAGGTTTATCTGCACCGCCCCTCCCAAAGCCGATGCAGCCAGCAGCAGAATGGTCGTGCCACTGTCACCTCCTGAGCCGCTAGCGAGTTGTCGCGTAGAAGGCGACCTTGCGCTCGAAGTAGCCGATCGTCTCGGATGCCGCGAAGGCGAACGCGAAGATGACGATCAGGAGCGCCCAGAACTCCGGCATCAGGAAGTTCCGCGAGTACAGCTCGAAGAGATAGCCGACGCCGACGACGGCGATCAGCAGCTGCCCGATGACGACGCCCTTCACGCCGCGAATGAGCCCCAGCCGGATCCCGGCCAGGAGCTCCGGCAGGGCGGCGAAGAAGATGATCTTGAAATGAAGATCGCGCCGCGAGGCGCCGAATGAACGCCCCATCTCGACCAGCGATGGGTTCACCCGCTGAACGCCGACCTGCGTATCGAGCGCAATGACCCAAACCGAGAACAGGAAGACGGTGACGATCATGGTCGGCAGGCCGAACCCCAGCAGGACCATGAGGGCCGGCACGATGGCCGTCAGCGGAGAGCTTTCGAAGATGTTCACCCACATGCCCATGAAAGAGCCGACCGCCGGGATCCGGCCCATGAGGACTCCCACCCCGATCCCGATCAGCAGGGAGAGCCCCATCCCGATCGCGAAGGCCTGGAACGTGATCGTGACGGCGTCGATGAACCTCGCCGAGGGGATGACCGAGAACATCGCGTTGATCACCTCGGTGAACGGAGGGATGAGAAACACCCAGTCCAGGCGGCCCACGATCTCCCAGATCGTGAACCAGACGAGCAGCGAGAAGGCCATCGGTATCCGGTGGCCGCGTAGGGTCATGCCGCGGCGCTCCTCACGTCTCGAGATAGCCGCGCAGCTCGTCCCAGATGCCGTCGACGCAGTCGAGGTAGGCGCGGCTGCGCCGAATGTCCTGGGAGGCGCCATCGCGGTCGATGGCCGGCCGCACCACCTTCGAGACGCGAGCCGGTCCGCGGGTCAGGATCACGATCTGGTCGGAGACGTACACGGCCTCCTCGATGGAGTGGGTGACGAAGAGGACGGTCTTCTTCTCCTCGCTCAGCAGGCGGAGCAGATCCTCCTGGAACATGCGGCGGATCTGCTCGTCGACGGAGGCGAACGGCTCGTCCATGAGCAGGATGTCGGCGTCGACTGCCAGGGCGCGCGCCAGGCCAACGCGCTGCCGCATGCCGCCCGAAAGCTGGTGCGGATACGCGTCCTCGAAGGCGGTGAGGTTCATCTTGGCGATGTACTCGCGTGCGACCGCCTCGCGCTTCGCCTTCGGCTCACCGCGCAGCTCAAGTCCGAACCCAACGTTGCGCAGCACCGTGGCCCAGGGCATGAGCGCGAAGTCCTGGAAGACGAAGGCTCGCTCCGGGCCGGGACCGCGGACCGGCCGTCCCTGGACGAGCACGTCGCCGGCCGTGGCCTCCAGCAGGCCGGCGATGATCTTGAGGGTCGTGGTCTTGCCGGAGCCGCTGGGACCGATGAGCGTCGTCAGCTCCCCTTCTGGCGCGTCGAAGGTGACGCCCTCCAGGGCGCGAATGCCCCCCGGGAACTCCTTGGTGAGGTTCCGGACGCGGACCGTCGCGTCCCGGCCATTCCCCGTTGTCATGCCGGTCTCATCTCCGGGCGGAACATGCGTCGCTCGAGCCGCTGGAGCAGGGTGAGCGACACGCTCGCGAAGAGAATGATCGACAGGATCGCCGCGAACATATGGTCGTAGCGGGCGAGCGCGCGGTGATAGGTGATCAGGTCGCCGACGCCGGTGGGCGTGATGAGCAGCTCGGCGAGCACCGCTCCGGTGAATCCCTGTGCCACGCCGAGGCGGAGCCCGGCGAAGATCATGCCGCTCGCCGCCGGAAGAATGATCTTCCAGATCCGCTGCCAGCGGCTGGCGAGGAACGCATCGCTCATCTCGAGCAGCGAACGTGGTGCGTGGCTGATGCCGCGGTAGGAGTTCAGGACGATGACCGGCGCGCTGAGCAGCACGACCGCGAAGACCTTGGCGGCGAAGCCGATACCGTAGACGAACGTGATCAGCGGGACGATGGCCGCCGAAGGCGCTGCCTGGAGGATGATGAAGACGGGCAGGCCCAGCCACTCGGCCCGCGGCGACAGCCCCATCGCGATCCCGGCCAGGATTCCGCCGAGCCCGGTGAGGAGAACCCCGACCAGGAGCGGCTGGATCGTCTCCGCGTACGCCGCCAGGAAGGTGCCGTCGGCGAACATCTCGGCGAAGGCGCCCACCGTCTCGCTGAAGGGCGGAAAGGCGATGCTGATCGGGATGGCACCCGCCCACTCCCAGAGGCCGAGCAGCAGGGCGATAGAGCCGGCCTGCAGGATCCAGGGACGGCTCCGCAAGCCGCCCCGGAGACCGCGCCGCGGGCCGGGCGCGGAAGCGGCCTCGCCGGCTAGCGGCGCGGCGATATCGGTCCGGCCCACGCGCAGATCTGGTCGCTCACGCGGAGCTGTGGTTCAACCTCACTCGCCCAGGCTCTCCAGGGCCTGCTCGGACGGCACGAGGTACCAGAAGTCCTCGACTGCGAGATCCTCGGGATCTCCCACGAGCGTGCCGGCCACGGTGTAGAACTCGAAGTCGTCCTGCGCTGCCTCGCTCCCACCGCAGTCGGTGCTGAAGAGGCCCTCTTCGCCCGCCTGCTCGTAGTAGGGAAGGAGCTCCTCCTCCAGCTCCGCCGGCAGGTCGGTGAGCAGGCCCAGTCGCTCGCGCTCCTCGAGAACGAATGACGGATCGTCGACCATCGAGCGCCACACGGTGAGGACCTCCTCGAGGAGGACCTGGGCGAGCGCCTCGTTCTCCTGCAGCCACTCGACGTTGCCGAACAGCGCCTCGTCGGTGGCGGCGATGTCGGGAATCGGCAGGATGTGGAACCGATCCGGGGCCTCGCTCATCACGAAGTTCTTGTTCGGGATGTCGAGGATGGTGGCGGTCACGGTGCCCTGGAGCAGGGCGGTAGCCCGGACCTCGGAGCCCGGCACGTAGCTGAGCTCGCCGAACTCGATTCCCTCGACCTGCTCGATGAGCCGGGCAATCGCCTCGGTCCCCGAAGCTCGCGAGTGGACGGTCAGCGTCTCGCCGTCGAGCGCCTGCCAGTCCGGATACAGCTCCTTGTCGACGACCGGGAAGAACGCTGCTGTCGCGAGCCGGCAGAAGATCCGCACCGGCGCATCGAGCTCCTGGATCAGACCGTATGGAGCCCCAAGCCCGATGTCGGCCTGGCCGCCGACGACCGCCTGGTTGGCGAGGTCCTCGTCGGCCAACTCAGTGAGCTCCACGTCGATGCCCCGCTCGCGGACGCGCTCCATCGCAATGAACAGTGCGAGCGTCTCGACCGATTCGATGTCGCCGAGCGCGACCCGGATCGTCCCCTCAACGACCGGCGATTCCTCCGGAGCGCCGTCCGTTGTGGACGGGCCAGCGCTACCGTCACCTGAGGACTCAGCCGGGCCGCACGCAGTGATGGCGAGTATTAGTGTGGCAAAGCACGCCAGGACCTTCATCTCCGCCTCCTCCAGCCTCGTTACGTCTCGAGATTGTACCTTTTTGTCTTCAGAGCTCTCTCCGGCCTCGGTACGCTCGCCGGCGGCAATCGGCCCTTCACCCCGCGGAGCTATCGACCAAGTTGGGCCGGACGTCCGCCGGGGCGATGTCGGCGGCGTGCCGCCGAACATAATCGATCAGCCGCCGAATCCCCTCCGTCACGTCCTCCAGCGGCGCCGCATACGCAATCCGCAGCCCGTGCTCCTGCATCTCGTCGAATGCGGTCCCCGGGACAACCGCGACGTGCTGCTCCTCGAGGAGACCGACGGCGAGCTCCGAAGCAATCGGAACACTTGCTGGATAGTTGAGCCAGATGTAGAAGGCGCCCTCCGCCTTGGAATAGCTGATGATGTCCTGAGCGCTGAGGAGGTCGAGGATTGCCCGCCGGCGCCGAGCGAACTCGGCGACCATCCGCTCTCGGTCGTCCTGCGGGCCATCGAGGGCAGCGGCTGCGCCGTACTGCTCGAACGTCGGTGCGCAGACCGTCGTGTACTGGTGGACGCGTAGTGCCCACTTGACGAGGTCGCGTGGTCCGGCCAGGTACCCGAGGCGCCAACCGTCCATCGCGTAGGCCTTTGCGAAGCCCGAAACGAGCAGGGTCCTATCCCGCATTCCCGAGATCGATGCTGGCGACACGTGGCTCGCCTCGTCGTAGATGAGATGTTCGTAGATCTCATCGGAGAGCGCGATTACCTTCGTTCCCTGGAGCTTTGCTGCGATCGCCTCGAGCCGCGGCCGGTCGAGGACCGCCCCGGTCGGATTGCTGGGCGTGCAGAGAATGACCATCCGCGTTCGAGGCGTGATCAAGCGCTCAAGCGCCTCGGGATCGATGCGCCAGTCGTCGCTCTCCTTGAGTTGGAGGACGATCGGGACCCCGCCAGCAAGTCGAACGCACTGCGCGTAATGGGGCCACGCCGGCGTCGGGATGATGACTTCGTCTCCCGGATCGACGTACGCCATCATGGCGATCCACACGGCTTCGTTTGCGCCGATGGTCACGACGATCTCGTCGGTAGGCGCGTACGTCAGCCCGCTATCCCGGCTGAGCTTTGCGGCGATCGCGTTGCGAAGTTCAGGGATGCCCCAATTGGAGGCGTAGTGGACGGCGCCCGCGTCCAACGCCTCGACCGTGGCGCGTTTGATCAGCGCAGGCGTATCAAAGTCAGGGCGTCCAATCTCTAAATGGTAAATATGGACTCCCTGGTCCTCGAGCTCGTGCGCTCGGTCGAAAATCACTCTGATCTTTGACGGCGGCACATCGGTGAGGCGGGCGGCCGGGGCCGCAACGAATTCGGTCACGTCAGACCTCCACGCGTGATCCACTACCGACAAGCCGAACACGGCAGCGATCTGCCGAGTATCTTGCACCATCACCGAAAGTGCCGCAGGCTTATGGGCCACCGTAAGCCGGGTTCAAAGTGTTGATCACTCCCGTCAACGTCGCGCTGTTCGGCTACGGTCCCGTGGCACGTGACTTCGTAGAGCTCGTCGACGAATGTGGACCAGAACTCGGTCGCCGATATGGGATCCGCATCAACCTCACAGGCATCCGAGGCGCAACCCAGCAGGTTCTCCTTGGTGCAAACGGCCAGACCCAAGCAGCCGCCATTCCTCCGCGGGACCTGTGGCAGCCTGCAGCCGGGCTGGAGGACTTCCTGATCGCCACGGCGCCTTCGATCGTGGTCCAGGCGATTCCGAGCAGCGAGCAACTCGTCGACACCGCAACTGCTCAAGCCCTCGCCGCTTTCGAAGCAAGGGTGGACGTCGTCACCGCCACCAAGTCCCACCTCGCTCGGCGGTGGAGTCTCCTTGCCGACGCGGCGAGTCGAACGGGCTGCCGCGTGAGGATCTCCGCCGCAACCGGTGCAGCGCTCCCGGCCGCCGACGTCGCTCGGCTGAGTCTCCGTGGCTTCCGCTGCCTCCGGATACGCGGAGCCCTCAACGGTACGAGCACCTTCGTGTTGGAGCGGCTCGCCGCAGGCGACGCGCTGGCGGATGCTATTGCCGTGGCCCAATCCCGTGGGATCGCCGAGGCCGACCCGACGGGCGACCTCGACGGCAGCGATGCCGCATCCAAACTGGTCCTTCTCGCGAACCTCCTCTGGGACTTGCGAGCGTCCCTCGACGACGTCCAGCGGGAGGGCATCGTCGACGCATCGGCCATTCGTGCCGTTCGCGCAGTTCGTGACGGTCGACGCCTCCGGTCGGTGGCGACCGCGGATGGTGAGACGGGTCGCCTGGAGGTCCGGCTCGAGGCGCTCCAACCGGGCGACCGGCTCTACTCGCTCAGCGGTTCAGAGAAGGCCGTCGCCTACGACTGCGGTGAAGTTGGCGAAATCATCGTCTCGGGGGGCCGGTCGAGCCTACGGGGAGCATCTCAGGCGATGTTGAAGGATGTTCTCAGCCTTGCGCTTGACCGCGGCCCAGCCGGCTTCTAGTGAAGTTCCCTGTCGGCCGAGCCAGCGCAGACACATCCGACCTGCGGTCGCCGGCCTGACGGAGGAGGCACTACCTTCATCGAATTCAGCCCGGCTGCCGAGATTCGGCCCGTCCTGCAGCACGTCGCGGCCCAGATGGCCGGCTGACCGCGCGCCCACCAAGCGGAGAGGAGCTCATAGACCTGTGTCGAGTTATATCTGCCTCTTGGACGTTGTGCCGCGTCCTAGAGCTTGGTACCGGTAGCGGTCTGGTGAAATCATCGACTGTTCGAGCGCTGTGCTTACCGAGTTGCCCGCGTTATCCACTCTCGGTATCCTCGGACGGTGTTCTTTCGGTCGGCTCGTGCTCGTTCCGGGCATGCGACCGCGTGGCGGAGTAGCTCAGTGGTAGAGCAGGGGACTCATAAGCCCTTGGTCGGTGGTTCGAATCCGCCCTCCGCTACCAGCCAATCCCCTGCGCCCCTCGCGCCGGTCGTCGCGGCGCTGGTGCGCGGAGCCGACCTCCTCGGCATCCTCGACGGCACGCCGATCGCGCTGGCCGTTTCCGGCGGCCCCGATTCAACCGCGCTGCTGCACGCCGCGGCGCACCTGGCGCCTTCGCGCAACTGGCAGCTCAGCGTCGCCCACCTGGACCACGCCCTGCGTGACGAGTCTGCCGATGAGGCGCAGGCAGTCGTCGCGGCGGCAGCAGAGTTGGGGCTGGAGACCGTCGTGCGTCGCACCGACGTTCGTGGGTTTGCGGCTGCCGAGCACCGATCCATCGAGGATGCTGGCCGCCAGCGGCGCTATCGATTTCTGGAGGAGGTCGCCGCGGGCATGGGTCCGGGGGCGCTCATCGCCACCGCCCATACCGCCGACGACGCGGCCGAGACGATCCTCCTGCGCCTGGCGCGCGGCAGCGGGCTCCGCGGCGTGCGCGGGATTCCGGCGCGCCGGGGCAGGATCGTTCGCCCGTTGCTCGGCGCGCGGCGCGCGACCCTGCGGGAGGCGCTCGACGCCGCGGGCATTCGGTACGCCATCGATCCGTCGAATACGAACGTCGACCACGCGCGCAACCGGGTCCGCGCCGAGATCCTGCCGGCCATGGAGCGGCTCAACCCGGCCGTGGTCGAGGCGCTCACCCGATTCGGCCGCCTGGCGGGGGAGGACGACGACCTGCTGGACTCATTGGCGGCAGCCGAGCTGGCGCGTCGGCGCGACGTGGCGAATGACACCCTCGACTGGCACGACCCCCCGGCCAACGCCCTCGGCCGGCGCATGTTGCGGCTGGCGATCGGCGACCCCGCTCCCTCGGCCGAGCGCATCGAGGCGTTGCTCGACGCGGCCGAGGGGCCGCGCGGCGGCATCAGCATCGAGCTCGGCGCGGCGCGCCGCGCGACGATCAGGGAGCGTCGCATTCGCCTCGAATGAGGGATCCTGTGCCCTGCCGCGTACTACCTGTGGCGGCGGGTCCCCGGCGCATGGGCGCCGCCATCGGTCCTGGCCCGGATGGGTCGTTTGTTCCGGCTCCTGCCTCACACCTATACTTGCCCGGCCTGCGGCGAGTCGCAGGATCCCGCACCGGAGGCTAGAAGACCCACCTTGAGCAGCCGACTCGTCCGCAACAGCGTCGTGCTGGTTGTCCTGTCCGTCTTTGGACTGGCACTGCTGTGGACCTACCTCGTCGACAACAACGACACCCCCGCCTATACCTACAGCCAGCTGCTCGAGGATGCCCGGGCAGGCAAGGTGAGAGAGGTCATCCAGGACGGCACTCGCCTGGCGGTGAACCTCAACAACGATGCGCGCAACCCGCTGGCGGTGGTGGTGCCATCGGAGTTCGTCAACGTCCGCGCGGAAGTGTGCGCCGCCGCAGGCAGCACCGACCCGGGGAACTGCACCATCACGTACTCGGCGGTGGAGGAGAGCGCGGCGGGCCAGTGGGTCGGCCTGCTCATCACCGCGTTCCTGCCGGTCCTGCTCATCGGTGGATTCATCTTTTTCATGATGCGCCAGGCGCAGGGCACCAATAACCAGGCCATGAGCTTCGGCAAGA
>CAZDAV010000041.1:6614-8364 GCA_964503725.1 uncultured Steroidobacteraceae bacterium | reverse complement strand
CGATCGCCCAGCTGCGACCACGGATTTCGCCACAGGTTGAAGGCGTTGATGGTCAGGCCCTGGTACGTGTTGGTCGCATCCACGAAGCGGTCGATCAGGCTGTGCACCCGATCGTTGGGCGCCCAGATGGCCAGCCGGAAGGGGAAGATCAGCAGGACCAGCGTCCCTAGCCCGGCGGCGAGCGAGCTGAGCACGCGGACCGGTTCGCGGCGACCGTCGTGGTCCGCATCGGACGAGCGCCCGAAGAGGTGGCGCTTGATGCCGACGATGGCGACGATCGGGATCATGAACCCGAACTGGAACTTCACCAGCATGGCGAGCACGGCGGCCGCGCCAGCGGCCTCGGTCCAGCCTCGCGCCAGCAGGTAGAGGGAGGCGAGGACGACCAGCGTTCCGACCGAGTCGACCTGCCCCCAGACCGATGAATCGAAGATCGTGCCCGGGTTGAAGAGGTAGATCACGACCGCCACCACGCCGAGCCGCTCGCCACTCCACGATCCGAGCCAGCCCGCGCCGAAGCGACGGGCATAGATGAACAGGAGCCATGCGACGCCGGCGTCGGCGAGAATCCCCGGGATCTTGACCAGGCCAGGAGTGATCGACAGGCCGAAGATCGGCCGCAGCAGCTCGCCGATCCCGCCCAGCAGCCACAGGACGTACATGTAGCCCGGCGGATAGTCGGCCAGGTATCCCGGCTGGTAGAACTCGCCCGGCCCGGCGCTGGCCAGGCGTTGCGCCCAGATGGCGAAGTCGCCGACGTCGACGGAGAACCCGCTGAGCGGCATGTAGAGGCCGCCGATCACGGCGCGCAGCAGCACGCCGAGCAGGATCAGGATGAGGACCAGGGACTCCGGATTGAGCGGCAGGCCGCCCTCCGCTGGCCTCGCGCCCCGCTCCCTGACGGAGTCGCGGGTCATCGGTGGCGGCGCCACGTCATCGGCGCCAGAGGGTGAAGTACGCCAAGGTGGCCGAGAGTATACATCCGGCCCCTGACGGTCCCGGAGGGCAGGTGGTTGCGCTACGGTACGGCGGTGACCGCCCCACCGACCGCCGGCCGTCCGCGGTTGACCTTCTTCTTTCCCGCCTACAACGAGGCGGAGAACATCGAGCGGACGGTGGAGCGAGCGCTGGCCGAGATCGGGCCGCTGGTGCCCTCGATCGAGGTCCTGGCGGTCGACGACGGATCGACGGATCGGACTCCCGAGCTGGCGGACGCTCTCGCGGCGGCAGACCCGAGGGTGCGCGTCCATCACCAGCCGAACCGGGGCTACGGCGGCGCCCTGAAGGCCGGCTTCGCCGAGGCTCGGGGCGAGCTGATCTGCTTCTCGGACGGCGACCTCCAGTTCGACCTGAAGGAGATGAAAGGCCTGCTTGACCGCCTCGCTGACGAGCGCAAGCCGGTCGACGCGGTGATCGGCTACCGCATCAAGCGGCGCGATCCGTTCCACCGCATCTTCATCGCCAAGACCTACAACGCGATCGTATCGGTCGCCTTCGGCCTGCGGGTGCGCGACATCGACTGCGCCATGAAGGTCTTCCGCCGCGAGGTCTTCGACGGCCTTCAGCTCGACGCGGAGGGGCCGTTCCTCTCGGCCGAGCTGCTGATCAAGCTGCGCGCCCGCGGGGTGCGGACGGCGCAGGTCGGGGTCAACCACTACCCGCGCGCGGCGGGCACCAACACCGGGGCCAGCTTCGGCAAGATCCTGCGCACCTTCCGAGACCTGGCGGTGCTGCGCTGGGCGCTGTGGAC
>CAZDAV010000041.1:0-6514 GCA_964503725.1 uncultured Steroidobacteraceae bacterium | reverse complement strand
CTGCTCCTCGCCCGGCGGGCCTTTCTCGCCGCCCTCCAGGTCGACGTCGAGAGAGTTGACGAACTCGCGGAAGACGGCCAGCTTCTCGTCCGGCTCGTCGCCGGGCATCGCATGGTCGGGCTCGACGCCCGCCTCGTCCAGGACGCGCTCGTCGACGTAGATGGTCGAGCCGGTCCGCACTGCCACCGCGATGGCGTCGCTCGTGCGCGAGTCGATCTCGGCCTCCCCGCCATCGGCCGTCTCGAGGTAGAGGCGCGCGTGGAAGGTCCCGTCGGTCACGTGGGTGACGACGATGCGGCTGATGCTGGAGTTCAGCGCCGCCACCATGCTGACGATCAGGTCGTGGGTGAGCGGGCGCTCCGCATTGAGCCCCTGGAGCCGCATGGCGATGGCGTTCGCCTCGGATGGACCGATCCAGATCGGGAGATATCGGTCCCGATCCGACTCCTTCAGGATGACCACGTGCTGGCTCGAGAGCATGTGCACCCGCACGCTCTCGACAATCATCTCGATCAGGCGCACCCCGGGATTCACCGCCCGATTCTAGACGAGGCTACTCGAGGACGACGCGGACGATCCTGGTCGTGGTGAGGAGGTACGCGACCGGCGGGCCGTCGGCGACCGAGGCGACGCTGAGCGCCAGGACGTCGTCCAGCAGTGTCGCCGTGGGACCGCTGCGCGGGGCGAGCCACTGGCGCACGAAGGCGCCATCCGCGCGCTGGAACGAGAGGATTCGCGCGTTGGCGGCGTCGTACACGTAGAAGAGCTCGCGCTCGCCGATGGTGGCGCCGTCGATCAGCCGGTAGTCGAGCGTCGGTCGCAGCCCCGCATCCGGTGGCGGGTCGAGCGAATAGTCCTCCTGCAGGACCGGCGTGCCGAAGTTGACGCGGGTGACGGTGCGCGACTGCAGCAGCCACAGGTTGGCATCCACGAACAGGTCGCGAGCCGCTGCCGGCGACAGGTCTGGTGGCTCCACCAGGAAGTCCTCCGCCGGATCCGGGAAGCGCACCGGGATGACGTCGCCGGGGGTCCACTTCAGGACGTCGGCGCTCTCCGCATCGACCAGGTACAGGTTGAAGATCTCCAGTGGTGGCCTGTGCTGGAGCGCAGCCAGCAGGGTGCTCCCCGCCGAGACCTCGGCGAGGCCGTCCAGGAGGAGCCGATGTGGAACGCGCTCGCCCAGGTCAAAGCGCCATGCACCACGGTCGTGGTCCAGGAGGACGACGTCCGTCGCCGCGGTGGCGATCATCCAGGGGGCGCCCGCCGTTCCTCCGTCCGGTGACTCGCCGGACCGATAGACCACGGCTGTCTCGCCCGTCGACGGGTCGACGCGGATGACGCGGCCGCGACCCGACTCGATGACCCACAACGAGCCGTCGCTGGCCAGCACCATGTCCCGCGCCTCGATCCCGGTGAAGGCGGTCGCCAGCTCGGCCACCGCCGCGGTCTCGCGCAGGCGAACCACGGCGAAGAGGGCGTCGAGCCCGCGCTCGACGCGCCCGCGCAGCGGATCGAGCGACGTCACCGGGACGCCGGCGGTCGCGGCCCGCTCGATGGCCGCCAGGGCCGAGCCGAGGATGTCCTCCGCCCGCTCCGGATCCCGATCGATGAGGTCGCGACCGTCGATCCGTTCCTCGACGGCGGCGGCGAGCTCGTGCGCCTCGCCGATTGCGGCGCGCGCGATGGAGGCGCGCAGGATGGCGTCGGTGGGGCGCGGGTTCGGCAGGCTCGCCACGGTGATCCCCACCGCCAGCAGTGCCGCCACAGCCGCCATGCCGGCCAGCCCGCGGCGCCGGCGCCGGCCCTCCTCACGCAGGGCGGTCCGCGGAATACTGGTCGGATAGTGGGGCCGGCGGCGCGGCACGAAGGCGAGCGCCATGTTCACGCCCAGCAGCAGTCCGCGCCCGAGCGCGGCCTGGGCCGCGTCCAGGGCGTTCCCGACGCGATGCAGGAAGTGGCCGATCGCGTCGGCCAGCGGCACGGGGCTGCGATCCGGGAGCCCGGCCAGTGGCTCGGCAGGCCGCACCGGCTCGAGCTGGTGGGTGGTGGCCGTCGCCCCAAGCTCGACCACCTCGATCGCCAGCAGGCCGTCTGAGCCCTCGCCGCCGCGGATCCGGAAGAGCTGGTGCAGGTGCTCGACGGCCGCCGCCGGGCGGAGCGTGCTGAGCGCGTGCTGCAGCTCCTCGTTGCCGACGACCTGCGCCACGTTGCGCGACACCAGCGCGATCCGATCGTCGGGCGCGATCTCTCCCTGCCAGGTATAGGGCTGGATCTCGAGCGCCTCGCCGAGCGACTCGGCGACGCGCTGCTGGCGGCGGCGTGGATCCTCCTCGGCCACGGACGGGGGCGGGGGCAGCTCGAACATGCGGCCGTCGCGCACGATCACCGCCGCCGCCGGCCCGAGCTTGGCCACGTGGCCCTCGCGTCCGCGCAGGACCAGCGCCACGATGCTCACGCCGCCACGACGCGGCAGGCCGAGGCGCGCGCGCTGGTGGAACAGCAGACGATTGGCGCCGGCCAGCGCCTTGGAGATCGCCCCGGCGGCACCGGCGGAGAGGTCGTAGTAGTAGTCGCGCTCCATCGCATCGAGCGCCTCGCGCGCCGCCTGGGCGACGCCAGCGTCGGAGCCGGTCACCTGGGCCAGCAGGAAGAGGCTCCCCTTGGTGCGCAGGTCGGCGCCGACGGTCGGCTCGTGGAAGCGGAGCAGGTCGAGCGCGCCCGGCGAGCGCTCCTCGGCGGCCAACAGACCGATCCGGGTGGAGAGGCGGGTGCTCATCGGGTTCCAGCTGCGCTCGAGCGGTGGCGGGGGACGCGGTCGATTATAGGGAGCGGCTGCCCCCCGAACGAGCCACCGATACGGCCAGCCGGCCGATGACGATCGTCGCCCCGGGGCGCCCGGCCATGCGCTGGTTGGCCGTCCGCGCCAGCGCCTCTGCCCGCAGCGTCAGCTCCTGCGCCAGGATCGGCTCCGAGGCCTCGATCTGCGCGGTTCCGGCGCTCACCCCGGTCAGCCGCGAGGACATGCCGCCACGATCCAGCCCGGCCGCGGCGACCACCTCCTGCCACGCCAGGCGTGCCTGGGCCAGGGCGAGCTGCTCCGCGGCACCAGGACCCACGCATGTCAGCAGGGCGCGCTGCACGGCGGAAGCCGCCTCCTCGGTCCGGTTCATGCCACCTGCGGCGCCGGGAAGAGGCGTCCCTCACCGACCTGCCATACCGGCACGCCGCGCCGACTCCCCGGCAGCGAGGCCAGGTCGGCCATCGTGACGAGCACCTGCCCACGATCCAGGAGCAGCCGCAGCAGGCGTTCCGAGCGCTCGGCGTCGAGCTCGGAGAAGACGTCGTCCAGGAGGACGATGGGGGTTGGTGCGCCGCCGCCCGCGAGGAGATCGGTCTCCGCCAGCTTCAGCGCCAGGATGATGGTCCGCTGCTGCCCGCGGCTGGCGTGTGTCGCCACCTCGCGCTCGCCGAGCTCGACCCGCAGATCGTCGCGGTGCGGACCGACCAGCGAGGCGCCGTTCCACAACTCCTTCTCCCGCACGGCCAGGATCCGGCGCCGGTATGCGGCCTCCAGCTGTTCGACGGGCGGGGGACCGTCCACCGCTGCCGGCCGTTCCGGCCACGCGTCCTTCAGCGTGTCCACGTACGAGAGACGCACCTGCTCGCCGCGCTCCTCGGCCGGGGCGACGGCGTCGTGGAGAGCCGGCAGCCCGGCCGCCAGGTCGGCGACGAGCGCCAGGCGCGCGACGGTCACACGGGCGCCGACGAGGGCCAGCTGCTCGTCCCAGAACGCCAGGCCCTCGACCGGCGACTCCTCGCGGCGGATGGCGCGCAACAGTGCGTTGCGCTGGGCGAGGATGCGGAGCAGCTCGGCAAGGTCCCGGGCGGCGCCTCGCTCGCGCTGGGCCAGGATGGCGTCCATGAAGCGACGGCGCTCGGACGGCGCTCCGACAAGCAGCAGCATCTCCTCGGGCCGGAAGAGGACCGTCCTCACGGTCTCCCCAACCGTGGCCGCACGGCGCGCGAGACCATTCAGCGTGAGCCGCTTTCGGAGCTCGGGCGGGGCGTCGTCGGCCGGCAGCACCAGCTCGACCCGGGCCGCCTCGCGCCCCTCCGCATCGGCCAGGTCGAGCCGGACACGGGCGAAGGGGCGGCCGTGCCGCACCATCTCGGCGTCGGAGCCGGCTCGATGTGAGCGCCCGGTCACCGCCACGGAGATGGCCTCCAACAGGTTCGTCTTGCCGGCGCCGTTCGGGCCGGCCACGATCGTCAGCCCCGAGTCGGGGTGCAGCTCGGCGGTGGCGTAGCTGCGGAAGTCCTCGAGTGCGAGGCGCGTCAGCCGCATCGGTTGGGCCCGGCGGGTGGCGCGACGGCGAGGCGCCGCGCCGTCATCGGTCCGCGCTTCCTAGGAGGCGGTGCGGACCGGCATGATGACGTGCACATAGTCGTCCTTGCCGACCCCGCGGATGACACCCGGTGCGAGTGGTCCCGACAGCTCGAGCGCGGCCTCCTCGGCGCCCAGGTTGGAGAGCACGTCGATCAGGTACCGGGCATTGAAGGCGATGCTGGTTGGCTGCCCCTCGACCGCGGCCTCCAGCGCATCTGCGGCGTCGCCGATGTCGGCCGCGTGCGCCGTGATGGAGAGCCCCTCCGCGGCATCCCCTCCGAGCTCGATCTTCACGATGTTGGCGCTGTCCCGGGCAAAGATGCTGGCGCGCCGGGCGCCCGCCAGGAACGCTTCCCGGTCGAGCACCGCGCGGCTGGTGTGCGCGGTCGGGATGATCGGCTCGTAGCTCGGGAACTGCCCCTCGATCAGGCGGCTGACGAGGTCGATCCCGTTGACATGGAAGAGGACCTGGCTCTTGTTCGGCGTGACGGTGATCTCGATCGACTCCTCCGCGTCGGGCATGATTCGCATCAGCTCGGCGTAGGAGCGCGCCGGGACGACGATGGTGATCTCCGGCGTGACCGCCTTGGCCAGGGTCAGCGTGCGCACCGCGATCCGGTAGTTGTCGGCCGCCGCCAGCGTCATCTTGTCGCCGGCGAGCCGGGTCAGAACGCCGGTCAGGATCGGCCGGCTCTCGTCGCTGGCGGCCGCGAAGACAACCTCGCCCAGGGCTTCGCGCAGGACACGCGAGTCGGCGCTGGTGATCGGGGCGTCGCCGATCGCGGCCACCACCGGAAACTCGTCGGCCTCGATCCCCTTGATCGAGGAGCGGCTCCCGCCACAGGTCACTTTCAGGGTGCGGTCCTTCGGCGAGAACTGCAGATCGATGCGCTGGTTGGGGAGTGACGCGACCAGGTCGGCCAGCAGCTTGGCCGGGACCGTGATCTCTCCCTCGTCGGTGATCTTGCCCGGGACCCAGCAGTTGATGCCGATCTCCAGGTTTGTGGCCGTCAGCTTCAGGCCGGCGTTCTCGGTCTTGACCAGAACGTTGGCCAGCACCGGCAGTGTTGCCCGGCTGCTCACGGCTCGGCCGACGACCCCCAGGCCGCGCGCCAGGTTCTCCTGCATGACCGATACGTTCATTCCGACCTCTTCATCAACTGCCCGCTCGACTTGTCCACGGGCCAATTCGCCACTCTATGAAACCAAGAGGAAGAATACCTGTTCAGCCGTAGTCCCCCGTAGGGGTGTGGACGGTGTGGATTGCCACGCTCGACCACGCTCGCACCGCCTGCCGATAAGTCGCTCTCCGCGGTGGGCATCCGTCGCCTGGCGGGGCTTCTGCTGTGGACGATTAGCGTCGCACGGTTGAAAACTGCTCCCTCGCCTGGCGTCCACCGGGCGACTCACGCGCCCAACCGCCCGGTTATCCACGGCGCCTGACGCCCTTCCGCGACGGCACGAGGTAGCTCACTCGGAGTAGATCATCTCCCGCACCGCGCTCACCTCGCGGCGCATCTCGTCGTTCTCGGCGAGCTCGCGAGCGATCTTGTCGTATGCGTGCAGGACCGTTGAATGATCACGCCCGCCCAGCTCGGCCCCGATCCGCAGCAGCGAGATATCGGTCTCTTCGCGAATCAGGTACATCGCGATCTGGCGCGGCACCACGATCGCCTTGTCGCGCTTGCTGGAGCGCAGCTGGTCGAGGTTGACCCCGTAGTAATCGGCGACCGCGCGGACGATCTTCTGTGGCGTGATGGATCGCTTCTTGGGGTTGTACATCACGTTCGAGAGGACCGCGCTGGCCAGCTCGTTGTTGATTGGCATGCCCGACATGGAGGCATAGGCGACGACCCGGTTCAGGGCTCCCTCGAGCTCGCGGACGTTGCTCACCACCTTGCGGGCGATGAACTCGATCACCTCGGCCGGGATCAGGTTGAGCTGATCCTCCGCCTTGCTGCGCAGGATCGCGATGCGCGTCTCGAGATCTGGCGGCGTCAGGTCGGCGATGAGGCCCCACTCGAACCGCGAGCGCAGCCGCTCCTCCAGGGTGGTGATCGCCTTCGGCGGCCGGTCGCTGGAGAGGACGATCTGCTTGCCCGCCTCGTGGATCGTGTTGAAGGTGTG
>CAZDAV010000040.1:7256-8486 GCA_964503725.1 uncultured Steroidobacteraceae bacterium | reverse complement strand
TAGGTCGTCACGAGGGCGTCGTCGCTCCGCGATCCCGCTGGCGACGATGCCCAAGGGCGAGGGCAAGGCGAAATGCGCTGCGAAGGGCGCGCCTTCGGTTGATATGCTATCGCCTGCCCGAGAGGCGCCGGCGTCGCAGGAAGATGGCCGCGGCCCCGAGGCCGATGACCGCCAGAAGCAGGCCGAGGGCCACCGCCTTCTCGATGTAGACGGCGCCTCCCGAGGTCGCCCCATCCGGCTCGGGAATGGAGCCGGAAAGACCGCCAACGTCGGGCGGCTGCGCGCCGCGTATCGTCGCCAGCGCGCTCAGCGACTGCGCGTCGAGGTTCACGCTCGGCTCGATGTGCGAGTTCTCGCTGAACTCGTTCCAGCTGATGAGCCCGATGGCGTCCGGAGAGGAACCGGTGGCGGCGTTCATCTGGATGCGCAGGTTCTCTCCATCTCCGCGCTCGACGACCCGCTCGCCGCCGACCAGGCGCGCGTCGAACCCGACTGCGGCAGGCGCGATCCACAGGCCGCCATGCTGGTGCACGGCGTCCGACATGGCGTCGAGCTTGCCCTGGTAGTTCGGATAGGTGCTCGGGTCGACTGATGACCAGTAGTACGCATTGCCATCCACCCAGGGAGCGAGACGCTCATAGCCGCGCACGTTCTTCTCCGACGCCAGCATCAACAGGTTCTCGCGGTGCAGCGCGGTGATCGAGGCCACCTGCTCCGGCGTGTACTCCCACGTGCCGGACCAGACCACCAGGGGCCTGCCGAAGATGTCGAACACCGGGTCGTCGGCGTAGGTCTGGACGAAGTAGTCGAGGTCGGTGGCGATGCGATTGACGTCGAGCGGCTTCCGATAGAAGTCCAGCCCCTGGTAGATGATGGCGAGCTTGAAGTCCTGCTCAACCGCCACGTCGCGCAGCTGCGCGAGACGGCGGTCGAGCTTCTCGGTGCTCTTCCAGCTGACGATGAAGCCGTCAACGCCCGCCGCCTTCGCCAGCTTCACGTGCTGCTCCATCACCGCGCGATCGTCGCTCGAGTAGCGTCCCAGCAGTGGGTAGTCCGTCTTGGCGCGGTCCCAGGACGACTCGTCGTACCAGATGTAGTAGTAGACCAGCAGCGGCGGCTTGTCGGCCGCGCGCGCGCGGCCCACTGCCAGGGCGGATGAGAGCGTCGTCAGGCAGATCAGCGATGCGAGCAGCAGCACCAGCCGGCTCCCCGGGCGGCGCGGCCAGAGCG
>CAZDAV010000040.1:5145-7156 GCA_964503725.1 uncultured Steroidobacteraceae bacterium | reverse complement strand
CGCCGAAGAGACCATCGCCCCAGCACCACGAGCCCGGTCATCAGCAGGAGGACACCCCCGCCGCTCAGCGCGATGTCGAGCCAGCTGATCAGCTGGAGCGAGACATCCTGATCGCGAGACAGCGCCAGCGGACGCGAGATCGTCAGCCCCGGACCGATGACCGAGATCGTGTAGTTGCCGCGCGGAAGCGAAGGGAGCCGGACCTTCCCGTCGGAGAGCGGCACGTCGACGACCTTCCCGTCCGGGTACTCGAGCCGAACCGCCGAGCCGATCGGGAATCCGAACAGCGCGTCGTGCACCTTGATGTCGGCGCTGTAGTACAGCAGCACGATGTTCCAGTCGATCTGCGCGCTCGGGAGGAACTTCTGCTGCGCGCGATTCACCACGTTCGTGCCGCTGACCGTGACGCTCTCGACCGTGTAGTAGATGTCCTTCGATTCGAGTCCGCCACCGAGCGGGACAACGCGCGAGCCCTTGATAGTGATCTCGCTCTCATTGGTGAGCTCGAACCGCTCGCCGATGCTGTTCCTGAGAGTCATGCCGGTGATCAGCGAGCGATCGACCGGAAGGCCGGCGAGGTCCGTGAACGAGAACCCGATGTCGTAGAAGAGCGCATACGTCGCCTTCAGGCCGTACCAGCGCTGAAAGCGTGCCACCACCCGGTCGCTCACCTGCAGGTCGCCGGGCGTCGGCCGACCGAGCGCGGACGGGGTGAACGGGATGCGAGCGATGCCCTGCGCATCGGTGCGGGCGCTCTCCTGCCCCAGCGAGAACAGGATGCCCTCGAGGGCCGGCACGGTATGGACGGTGACGGTGGAGCCCTCCACGATGAGGTTCGTCTCGGCATGGGCCGAGTCGTAGACGCTCGAGCCCGAGAAGACGAAGAGGAGCTGGTAGGTGCCGGGGACGAGGTCGTTTGGAATCCGGAAGAACGCGGAGCCGGAGACATCGGTCGTTCGCTGGCGGACGTCATCCAGGAGGGTCATCACCACGAGAGCGTCGGCGACCGGCGCCCCGCTGGCGGTCTGCAGCCTCACCACGACCTCGCCGGACTCGCCGCTCACCACCTTCGGCGACGGCGGCAGGATGATGCTGGTCGCGGTCGCGCCCGCGACCCGCGCCGGCATCAGCGGAACCAGGGCAAGGGCCAGCGCGGCGACCGCGAGCAGGCGCAGCAGCCGTCCTTCGGTCATGCCTGGCGGGCCGACCGACGCCGTCTCAGACCGCCGGTGAATCGTTGCAGGTGACCGGTCGCGAGGGCAATCACCCCGCCGGCGAGAACCACCGAAGCCAGGTAGGCGAGATAGATCACCAGGCGGTTGGGCTCGGGCCGCGCCGTGGCTCCCCGCTCGGTGCCGAGCAGGACCGGGTCGCGCGCGGGGCGTGTGAAGTCGAAGGCGTCGAACAGGCTGTTCGCGTTGGCATCGCGCTCCGCGACGGGCTCCAGTCCCCAGTTCTGCTCGATGAACCGCATCATCGACGTGAAATCATGCGTCGTTCCGTCAACGTAGCCCTGCCTGGCAAACGGGCTCACCAGCAGGGCCGGAACGCGGAAACCGTAGCCGAAGTCATCGACCGAGGGGGGCGCCACGTGGTCGTACCAGCCTCCCCAGTCGTCGTAGGTCCACATGAAGGCCGATGAGCCCCAGGCGTCGCTGCGCATCAGCGAGGTGATCAGGGTTCGCACGAAGCGCTGACCTGCCTGGATGCTGCCGGGCGGGTGCTCGCTGGAGCCGGACGGCACGATGTACGAGACCGCCGGCAACGTCCCCTGCTCGAGATCCTTGTAGTACTCGGACAGGTCGACGATGTGGGAGAACAGCTCGGGGTCGTTGATGTAGCGGTCGTAGGCGAGCAGCGGCACCCAAACGACCTGCGATCCGCGGTCGCCGCGGCCGCCCCGGGTGCGGAAGGTGATCTCCGGATCGTAGTTCTGGACATAGAACTTCCATGAGATCCCGGACTCCTCGAGCCGGTCGAAGATCGTCGGCGTGGACCCGTAGCCGTCCGG
>CAZDAV010000040.1:0-5045 GCA_964503725.1 uncultured Steroidobacteraceae bacterium | reverse complement strand
GTGCCCGCAGGCACTCCATCCGCGCCGGGGTAGGTGCCGAAGTAGTTGTCGAAGGAGTGATTCTCCTGCATCAGGGTGATGAAGTGCTTGATCGGGGTCGCCGTCGCCGTATCGGCGGCCTCGCCGGCCAGCACGGGAGCGGCCAGGGATCCGATCAGCAGCAGGTAGCCGACCAGGAGCGGGACGAAGCGAGCTGGATTCTTCACGGCCGTACCTCGTAGATGGTGATCACCGGGGTCTCGACGTCACCCTCCGCGGTCGAGACCACGACCGTCTCGGTGTGCACCGCGCGGCCGTTGTAGCGGTTCACGTAGCGCATCAGGCCGTCGGAGAAGAACTCGGATCGAGCGGCCGAGAAGCTGTCCCAGACCACGTACTGGAGCTCATTGTTGCGGATCAGAAGATCCGGATTGTCGAGCGGCTCATAGGACGGGTTGCGATCCAGCGGGTTCGGGCTCACGGACAGGCCGTAGGCGCGCCGATGGCCGTAGAACTGGAGGATGTTGGCCATCGAAGGCCCGATCGTCATCAGCCGCGATCCCTCGGGCGTGTTCTCCTGCACCCACCGCCCGGCGGCTCGACCGCCCGGCACGCCGCCCGTCCCCGCGAGGAACTCGGCGGACGAGGAGGGCTGGATGACACCGAGCGTCGGAATGGCGAGGCTGAGCGCCACGATCCCGGTGGCCACGGGTCGGACCCAGCGAGTGTCCAACTCCGAGCCGAACCACCGCACGGAGCGCGGGTCGAAACGAGCGAGGTACGAGGCCACGAGGATGGCGAGCGGAGGAGCAACCGCGATCAGGTACTGGAAGCCTTTCACGGGCCAGATCTGGAAGAACAGAGTCGGGACCACGATCCACACCAGCAGCAGCTTCTCGCGCCATGTGTGGCGTCGCCACATGAAGGCAACCCCGGCGACAGCGATTGCCAGCACCACCCAACCCAGCGCCGGGGGCACCACCGTCGGATAGAAGTTGAACTCGTGATTCGGCCGCCGGAACAGCTGCCACACCAAGTACTGGCCGGTCGTCTGCGATCCGCCCCCGCCCGCCAGCAGAAGCGAGAGGGGGAACGGGGCGATCACGAGCACCATCGACGCCATGGCGATCGCAAGGTCGCGGATGCGCACCTTGATCTCGGCAGAGAGCGCGAGGAAGGCGTAGATGCCGCTCAGCAGGATGATGCCGGTCTCCTTCGACAGGAAGGTGAGGCCCATGGCCCCGCCCGCCGCGTACAACCACACCGGGCGCTCGGTCTGCGCAAAGCGCGCGAGCATGTAGAGGGTCAGGGTGGCGAACAGCGCCATGGGGCCGTCCAGCAGCACCTGCCGGGTGACGATCACGTGATACGGCATGAGCGCCAGCAACAGGGCGGCGACCAGTCCGGCACGCCGTCCGTACAGCAGCTCGCCGAGCTTGTAGACGAGGAATACGGTCGCCAGTCCGACGGCGACCGCCGCGAGGCGGCCGACGAGATCGCTGACGCCGTACGAGTAGAGCACCGCGAGGAAGAACTGGAACAGCAGGGGGTGGGCTCGGAAGATGGGGAAGATGTCCTTGAGGTCCGGCGCCTGCGCGATGGCCGCCGCCTGCCCGGCGTAGACCGCCTCATCGGTGTTGAAGCCAAGGGTGTTGATCGACCATAGGCGGACGACCGCCGCCAGCACCAGGATCGCGGCGATCGGCACCCATTCCGCTCGCGCCAGCTCCCCGAGGCGCGAGCGGACCTCAGATCGCGGGAGCCTCCCGGCCGCCGACCGGGCCGAGCTCGCGGCACCGCTGTCCGAGACGGTAGCGACCCGCTTCAAGCCGCCAGCCAGCAGGGTCGACGACCTCGGTGCGGCAACTGCCACCCGCCGCCGCCAGGACCGCAGCGCAGTCCGCAGGAAGATGTCATGATTGCGGTCCCTTGGGGCTCAGTACAGCGACGGACAGTCCGCGGACGGAGCAGTAGAGCACGGGGGAGGGCAGAATGCAAGGTCATGGTGCCTCCCAGTACCGTTGGACCCTGAGCGCCGCCGCCGGCGCATGACCCGAGGGGAGACGCTCCTCATCGCGTTCTCCCTCATGGCGGTGCTGGGGTACAGCTCCGGCCTTCGCCTGCCGGACATCGGCTTCCTGACCGATCGGCTCCCGGGCGGGAGTGACGGCGGCCCATCCACCGTATCGGCGCTCCCGTCGCTCGGCCCTTCGCCGGCTCTGGGCCCGACACTCCCGCCCGCGACCGCAAGCCCCTCCCCGCAGGCGCCGGTGACCGTGGTGGCGGCCGGGGACATTGCCTGTGACGTCGACTCGCCGAGCTTCTACGATGGCCTCGGTCGCGGCAACAACTGCCGCGAGATGGCCACCGCCGCGCTGATCGGCGACATCCAGCCCGACGCCGTGCTTCCGCTCGGGGACAACCAGTACGAGGATGGAGCGGCGGCCCAATGGTCGGGCTCCTACGACCCCAGCTGGGGCCGCTACAAGTCGATCACCCACCCCGTGATCGGCAACCACGAATACCTCGACTGCGGCGTCTACACCAACGACTGCTCCTACGTAGTGCGCGCCGAACCGTATGCAGCCTACTTCGGCGAGGCCGCGGGCCCGATCGACCAGTACTGGTACAGCTTCGACCTGGGCGCCTGGCACATGGTCGCCCTCAACTCGAACTGCACCAACGAGCGCGTTGCGTGCGATGAAGGCTCCGCGCAGGACCGATGGCTGCGCGCCGACCTGGCTGCCCATCCGAGCCAGTGCACCCTCGCCTTCCTCCACCATCCGCGATTCTCGAGCGGACAGCACGGCGACGACGAATCGCTGGCGACCCTCTATCGCGACCTGTACCAGGCAGGGGTGGACGTCGTCCTGGCCGGGCACGACCACAACTACGAGCGCTTCCAGCCGCTCGACCCCGAGGGCAACCCGGATGCCGCGCACGGGATCCGGAACTTCGTGGTGGGGACCGGGGGGAGGAGCCTGCGATCAGGGACGGTCAAGCCCAGGCCCATCACCGAGGCGTGGAACGATGAGACGCTCGGAGTCCTGATGCTGCGTCTCGAGCCCGGCGGGTACAGCTGGCAGTTCATGCCAATCGAGGGCGGGACCTACACCGACTCAGGCAGCGCCGCGTGCCACTGATCTCCGCTCCGCGGGACTGGGGCTTGTCGGGCCCTGCGCGGTACGTATCTCCTAGCCAGGCCGTGGGACGAATGCGCTTCTCGTGCCGCGGGCATCTCCCCCGTACGCTTTTCAGCCTCGCCCGACGCCGGACGACGGTGCGGGTGCCGAGCTCGCCGCGAGGAGTTGGATGCGTACGAAAGCCATGGCCCCGACGCTTCGCGCGCCCGCCCGGCCGTCGACCGCCGGGGCCGAGACGCCGGTGCGCGCGGCTCGGCATCGGGTTCGCGATCTCATCGCCACGGGCCTCATCCTGCTGCTCATCCCGGCGATCGTGGTGCCGGAGCTGGACGTTCGCGCCGTCGGCGCCTCCATCAGCGTTGCGCCGGCGGAGGCGCCTGCCGGCGCGCGGGTCAGCGTCGCCGGCGTCGGGTTCGCCGCGCGACAACGGGTCATCCTCGTCCTGGATGCTGGCGTGCAGCTCGCAAGACTGCGAGCCGATCGGGCGGGGAGCTTCTCCGTCACCGTGGTCGTGCCCGCCGATGCAGTCCCCGGCCCGCATCGGGTCGATGCCATGGCGGTCCTGAGCGGCCAGCAGCCCGGGGGGAAGGCCGTGCTGGCTGGCGCCGTGCTGGCTTCGGCGACGCTCCTCGTCGTGGCGCTGCCGTCCTCGCAGTCCCCGCAGCCCGGCTCCCCGACGACGACGGCCACTTCCAGCCCGACTCCGGCGGCGAGCGCGACGTCGCAGGCGGCTACTCCATCGACGACGGCCACGGCGTCGGGAACGCAGAGCGCCGCGGCGACCCCGGTCCCGCCCGCGCCGACACCCGTCCCCACCGCACCGCCGCTTCCCACCAGCTCCCAGCCGTCCCTGCCGGTGCGGGCCGCGTTCTACTACCCGTGGTTCCCGGAGGCCTGGAAGCAGCAGGGGATGAATCCGTTCACGAAGTACAATCCGTCGCTCGGGTTCTACGACTCCTCCGCCTCGGCCACCATCCGGCAGCACATCGAGGCGATGCAGTACGGCGGCATCAAGGTCGGCATCTCGTCATGGTGGGGCGTGGGGACGCGGTCGGACAACCGGGTCCCGACCATCCTGGCGAGTACGGCCGGCAGCAGCTTCCGCTGGAGCCTCTACTACGAGCAGGAGTCGCAGGGCGACCCCGCGGTGTCCCAGATCGCGAGCGACCTGCGGTACATTCGCGACCACTACGCCGTCGATCCGAGCTTCTTCAAGGTCGGTGGGCGGTTCGTCGTGTTCGTCTACACCGATGGAGCCGATGCCTGCGCCATGGCGACTCGCTGGAGCCAGGCGAACGCGGGCATCAACGCCTACATCGTGCTCAAGGTGTTCTCCGGATTCAAAACCTGCGCCGCGCAGCCGGCCGGCTGGCACCAGTACGCGCCCGCCAAGGCCGCGGACTCGCAGAGTGGCTACAGCTACGCCATCAGCCCCGCATTCGACAAGGCGAACGAGGCGTCGGCTCGCCTCGGGCGCGACCTGGTGCGGTGGGCGCAGAACGTCCGGGACATGGTCGCGAGCGGCGCTCCCTTCCAGCTGGTCACCACGTTCAACGAGTGGGGCGAAGGCACGTCGGTCGAGTCAGCGACCGAGTGGGCGAGCGCGAGCGGGTATGGCGCGTACCTGGACGTCCTGCACGGCAACGGCGGCTAACACAGCGCCGTCAGCTAGGGAGCGCTGGGGGCCGGTTCGACGGCAACGACTTCGACGAACTTTGACTACGCGTGCGTCGAGGCCATCGCGGCACCGCTCGCCGCATCGCTGGCGGACTACCAGAAGGCGCAGGCCCGATGGGAGGCATGCGTCGCCGATGGCACCTGCTCCGAAGGACGAGCCGAGCTCAACCGTGACCGACATCTTCGCCGACGCATCGAGCAGCCTGGACACGGCCCTCTCCGGCCTCGGCTCGACGGGGCGCTAGC
>CAZDAV010000039.1:0-8872 GCA_964503725.1 uncultured Steroidobacteraceae bacterium | reverse complement strand
GCCCCGCCCAGGATGTCCAGATAGGTTGTGCCGTACTGGGCGGCGGGCTCGATGGTCGTACCCTCGCCCCACTCGCTCCAACTGACGATCAGTTGCCAGGGCTCGCCGGACGCCACCATCGCGGCAACATTGGCTGCCCAGCGGTTCGGGTCTCGAGCCAGGCGCGGTGCCGTCTCGTCGGGTCTCCAGAACCCAGGCGAGATCGAGAAGCTGTAGCCCTTCTGCCGGTCTGTTGCGACGGCAGGACCGTACTGGTGCCAACCATCGGGCTGAATGGCGCAGGTTCTGTACCCAGGGAACACCTTCTCGACCAGATAAAACCGACCAGCATTGGCCTGGCTCCATCGGTCGGTCATGGCGCAGGTTTCGGTGCCGCCGTAGACGAACAGCACGGGCTTGCCCGCGACACGGAGCCATGCAGGATGCACGGCATAGGTGGCGATCTGATCGAGGTCAGCGTCGATCTGAGCGACGCTCGGGTCGGATGATCCTTCCTGCTCGTAGTAGAGCGTCCAGCGGAAGGTGCTGCCCGCGTTGGCGAGAAGGGCTGGGACGCGCGAATCGGTCGGCGTACCCCTGCCCCACCACGATGCGATGCCTGCCTGAATCATGCCGGTCTGCATAGACGCAACATGACTTCGGATGATGGCCCCGTCAGCGGAGTCATAGAAGCCGAGGGTCGGCGTGTAGCGCGTGAATGGGTTGAAGCCCTGCTGGTTCCAGCCTTCTGGGAACCAGGGGTAGTAGAACGCTGCCCTGATGGGGAAGCTGAGGCTGGGAGCGGGCGTGGGTGTGGGCGATTGCGTGGGCGTAGGCGTAGGCGTAGGCGAGGGTGTGGGCGATGGCGTGGCGGCACAGGCGAGGGTTGCATCGTTGGCGCTAATCGAGCCGGTCAATGCGGTGTCGCAATGAACCTGGAGGGTGTCGCCCGGAGCGAGTATCTGCTGACTCACCATCGCAGAGACGCCGCCAACGGCCAGCAGCGCGGTCCCAGCCAGAACAACAGCAGCGATCTTTGCAGTAAGCCTCTTGGACATTACATCCCCTCTAGCAGCACGACGGGACGTTCGGCCGACACGCCAGCGGTGTAGCCAACGAGCAGGCCGACGAACGCAACCATGGCGATCCTCGTTGAGGCGGTCCGCCTGCCGACCACGACTGTCGGAGCGAAGGCGAACAGGCCGGTGAAGAGGAGGGTGAGCGGATGATGCATTGCGCCCCCGGTAGGGGTCGAGCGTCGTGGCCAATGGATTCAGCGGCGGGTGGCCCGTGCGTTGGACTGTGGTGCGGCATACGCCGATGTCAACCCGGACAATCGGCCGCGAGCGGGTGCCGAGCGAGGCCAGGAAGGCGAGCACCGTGACCGCCACCCAGGCGGGGACGCCATCACCGGGCCGATGAGCGGGAGCGCTACAGCGCTCCCAGCGCGCGCAGGCTGGCCCAACGTCCGTGCCCGATAACCAGGTGGTCCAGCAGGTCGATGTCGAGCAGGCGCCCCGCCTCGGCCAGCTCCCGGGTGATGCGCAGATCCTCCGCCGAGGGTGACGGGTCGCCGGACGGGTGGTTGTGCACGACGACCATCGACGCCGCCTGGCGGCGGACCGCATCCCGAAAGACCTCGCCGATGCGGACCGATGAGCCGGCTAGGTTGCCCGCGTAGACGGTGACCATGCCGGTCACCATGTTCTTGGTGTTGAGCAGCACCGACCGCAGCTCCTCGCGCTCCAGGTGCCCCATCGCCGGCATCAGCCGCTCCGCCAGGTCGGCCGGCGTGCGGATGCGCCAACCGGGCGGAGGCCAGGCGGCGGCGATGCGACGGCCGAGCTCGATGGCCGCCAGCAGGCAGGTCGCGCGCCGCGGCCCGAGCGGGAGCAGGTCGTCCACCTCCGCCCCGGCCAGTCCGGCCAGGCCTCCATCGCGGAGCAACACGCTCGCCGCGGCGGCCGCCCGACTGCCACCCAGCAGGAGTGCGAGCAGCTCGTCGTCGCGCAGCGCCACTGGATCGAGATGCGCCAGGCTCCCAACGGCCGTGGAGCCGCCCTCGAGGCGCAGTCGGGCGGCGAATGGGACCGAGACCGGTCGCAACAGAGCGGACACGATGAGGAGGCTACCCCCGAGCGCCTCACCCCGCAGTTATCGCTCGCTTATCGGTCAGGTCGGGAGGTTCAGGATCCCCTCGCGGGCGAGCAGGGTAATCGTCACGGAGATGGCATTGAAGCCGGCGTGCATGGCCATCGCGGCCGGCAGGCTGCGAGTCCAGCGGTAGACCAGGGCCAGTGCGATGCCCAGCGCGAAGATCGGGACGAGGGAGAAGAGGCTGGTGTGAATCGCCGCAAAGAGCGCGGCTGATCCGTACAGGGCCACGCGCGGACCGTGCTCGCGCAACCAGGCGTTGTAGACCACCCCGCGGAAGAAGAGCTCCTCGGCGATGGGCGCGACGACCAGGAAGGCAACCAGCACCACGGTTGGGTCGCCCCGCTCGAGGACCTCGTCGAGGATGCCGATCTCCTCGCTGAAGCCGACCGCCTCGAGCGCCAGCGATGCGAGGACCGCGAGCACTGTGGCCCCGACCCAGGCAGGCACCGCCAGCGCCAGGCCGATCAGCATCGACCGTGCCAGGCCCGATGGCGGCAGCAGGCGCAGGCCGGCAAGCGCCTTCGGCGCCACCACAAGCCCCCCGGTCACGGCCAGCAGGCCGATCTGGGTCGAGGTGAGGAGCAGGAGCGTGCCACTTACCGACAGGTCGCCGCCGCCGAAGAGGGCGATGGCCGTGCCGCTGGCCCCCAGCGAGACGACAGTGCCGATGATGACCGCCAGGAGGAGCAGCACGCCGACGGCCGGGCCGCGATAGCGCTCCGGTGGCAGCGCCCCGCGAACGATCACCGCGCGGACAACGTTCGTAATCACCCCCGCCAGAAGCAACAGCCCGGCGAGCGCCAGGAGCAGGAGCGGACCGAGCAGCCGCTCGACCGCGTCGGGGGTCGAGGCCGACAGGATCCCGCGGTTGCCGAGGAGCACCCCGATGGGGATGAGGATCCCGGCCGCAATGAGGAAAATCGAGGCGATCTGCAGCCAGCGGTGCCGAGACAGGATCTCGTGGTCAGGCGCGACCGGGGGCTCGCCGGACGGCTCGTCGGCCGGCCCAGATACCGGCTCACCCACCGGCGGCGGAGAGATCAGGGGTTCGATGCGGGGCGCAGGCCAGGCTCAGGACCCAGGTCGGTCGCTCGCTCAGCGGGCCGCGGCGCGGGGGCCCGTTTCGGCTGGCGCTCCGCGGCTCGCTGCGGGGCACGCTGGAACTCGTGCCCACAGTAGGCACACAGTCCCCACTCCGGATCGGCGAGCCGATTGCACGATGGGCAGACCCGATGCAGGCGGGTGCGGCAGTTCGGGCAGACGAGCCAATCGGCATGGACTCGGTCGCGGCAGACGGGGCAGAGCTCGTTCCTCTCCACCTCGGCCAGCAGCGACTCCTCGGCCAGGGAGCGCTCGTAGACCTCGGCCAGCGACTCGCGCGGCCGCACGATCAGGTACAGGACCACGGCGAAGAGGAAGAGGAGGGGCGTGAAGAAGATGATCAACGCCGAGGCGAAGTACGGCAGGATCGGGTTCTCGCTGCGCGCCTGCATGTCGCGGAAGGCCCAATAGGCCGTCCCCAGCCACAGCAGCACGACGTAGATGACGATCAGGGTGCCCGCGGTCTGGACCAGCGGGTTGGTGATGAAATCGTTCCAGATCTTCCCCGGATCCGGCAGGCCGTCTGGCATGGAGGGTGCCTCTCTGCGTTAGCGCCGTGCGCGAATCGGCAACGGCGGCGCGCCGGTCATGCTAGCAGATAGCCGCCCCAGCACCTCCACCACGGTCCGGTGCTCGAGCGCAAGGACGCGCTCGGCGAGCTCGGCGACGGTCTCTCCGGCCACCACCGCGAGGCGGACCTGTGCGATCGATGGACCGGCGTCGAGCTGCTCCGTGACGTCATGAATGGTGACGCCGGTCTCAACGTCCCCGGCGGCCAGCACCGCGGCGTGGACCGCCGTGCCGATCATCCCCGGACCACCGTGGCGCGGCAGGAGGGACGGATGGAGATTGATGGTCCGCCCGGTGTAGGCGGCGAAGTACGCCGGCCGGAGCACCTGGTCGTAGCCGGCCAGCAAGACGAGCGCGCAGCCAGCCTCTTCCAGGGCGCGGCCGATCTCCCCGTCTCTGGCGTCAAGGTCGGGCGCGTCGGATCGGGCAATGACCCGCCAGTGCACGCCGCGGCGGGCGGCGACTTCGAGCGCACGGATGTCGCGCCGGTTGGCGATCACCAGGACGGGCTCGATGTCGGGGAGCCGGCCATCGGCGACGGCGTCGAGGACCGCCTCCAGGTTCGAGCCGCGCCCCGAGACGAGGATCCCGAGGCGCATCGGCTAGGCGAAGGTGACGCGAGCCGCGTCCGGCTCGACCGCGACCACGGTCCCGACCCGTCGTGCCTCCGGCAGCGCGGCGCTCACCACGTCCACCATCTCGGGGCGCACCACGCAGGTGAGGCCGATCCCCAGGTTGAAGGTGTGCACCATCTCGGCGTCGCCGATATCGCCGCGCTCCTGGATCAGGCTGAAGATGAGCGGCACCTGCCACGACCCCAGCTCCACGTGGGCACCCAGCCCGGGCGGCAGCGTGCGTGGGATGTTGTCGACCCATCCGCCACCGGTGAGGTGGGCGAAGGCCAGGGTGTCGCTCCCCGCCTCGCGCAATGCTCGGCGCATGATCCGGATCTCGTCCAGGTAGGAGCGGTGGGGCTCGAGCAGCTCCTCCCCGATCGTGCGCTCCATGCCCGGGCCGGTTCGACGCCAGTCATCCTCGGTGAAGACCCGGCGCGCCAGCGAGTAGCCGTTCGTATGCAGCCCGCTCGAGGGCAGGCCCATCAGCGCATCGTCGACGCGGACCGTCGATCCGTCGATCAGGTCGGCTCGGGCGGCAACCCCCACCACGAAGCCGGCGAGGTCGAAATCGTCGCCGTGGTACAGGTCCGGCAGCTCGGCCGTCTCGCCGCCGACCAGGGCCACCCCGGCGGCCGCGCAGGCGTTCGCGATGCCGGAAACGATCTCGGCGGCGATCTCGGCGCGCAGCCTGCCGACCGCCAGGTAGTCGAGGAAGAACAACGGGTCGGCACCGCACACCGCGATGTCATTGATGCAGTGGTTGACCACGTCGATTCCGATGCTGTCATAGCGCTCGAGCGCGATCGCCAGCTTGAGCTTCGTCCCCACCCCGTCGGTCGAGGCCACCAGCACGGGGTCGGGATGCGTCGTCGGGTCGAATCGGAAGAGGCTGCCGAAACCGCCGATGCCGGCGAGCACCTGCGGCGTGGCGGTGGTCGCCGCCGCGCGAGCGATCATGTCCACCGCCCGTTTCGCCTCCGCCACGTCGACCCCGGCGTCCCGGTACCGGTCGCCCACTGGGCCTAGCCGCGCTCGAGCGCGAACTTATCGACGTCGAGCGGGACGTCGACCGGGTAGCGCCCGTCGAAGCAGGCGGTGCAATGGCGTCGCTCGTCGCCGCCGACGGCGGCCAGCAGCCCCTCCTGCGACAGGTAGCCGAGCGTATCGGCCCCGATCTGCTGCCGAATCCCGTCGAGCGACAGGTTCGCGGCGATCAGCTCGGCGCGGCGGCCGGTGTCGACCCCCATGTAGCACGGGTACTGCATCTGCGGCGAGTGGACGCGCACGTGGACCTCGCGCGCCCCGGCACGGCGCAGCATGGCCACGATCGGGCCGAGGGTGGTGCCCCGCACGATGGAGTCGTCGACGACCACCACTCGCTTGCCGGCGAGCACCTCGGGCAGCGGATTGAACTTCATGCGCACCGATGCCTCGCGGGAGCTCTGGCCCGGCTGGATGAAGGTCCGCCCCACGTAGCGATTCTTGATCAGTCCCTCGCGGAACGGCAGCCGCGACTCCTCCGCGAAGCCGATGGCGGCGGGGATCGCCGAGTCAGGCACCGCGATCACCAGGTCTGCGTCGGCCGGCTGCTCGATCGCCAGGCGGCGGCCCATCCGCATGCGAGCCTCGTACAGGAGGCGTCCGCCGATCACGCTGTCCGGCCGGGCGAGATAGACGAACTCGAAGACGCACAGCCGTTCCCGCGCGTCGCTCGCCTCCGCGCTGACCCCCGGACGGTGCGAATGGACGCCGTCGTCGTCGATGGTCAGGATCTCGCCGGCCTCCACGTCGCGCACGAAGGTGGCGCCCATGGCGTCCAGGCCCACGCTCTCCGAGGCGACCGCCCAGCCGACCGGGCGCCCATCGCCGTCGTGCAGCCGGCCCAGCGCCAGCGGCCGGAAGCCGACCGGGTCGCGGGCGGCGATAAGGGAACGCGCGGTCAGCATGGTGAAGGTGAAGGCACCCGAGGCTCGATGGAATGCGTGCTCCACCCGCTGCGACCAGGAGCGTCCGGGAGCATGGGCGATCAGCTTGGCGAGCACCTCGGTGTCGCTGGCGGTGACGAAGTCGACACCCTGTTCGCTCAGCGCATCGCGCAGCCCGGTGGCGTTGGTCAGGTTGCCGTTGTGCCCCAGCATCAGCTCGCCGAGCTCGCTCTCGGCGTACACCGGCTGGACGTTCGGCAGGCTGTTCGACCCGGTCGTGCTGTAGCGGGTATGCCCGATCGCCATCCTGGCCCGATGCGCCGCGCCGCCGTCTCCGTGATCCGCCTCCAGGCGGGCGAGCGTCTCCTCGTCGAAGACCTGGCTCACCAGCCCCAGCCGCTTGTGGAGGGTGAGCCGCGTGCCGTCCGAGACGGCGATGCCGGCCGATTCCTGCCCTCGGTGCTGGAGCGCGTGCAGGCCGAGCGTCGTCAGGTGCGCCACCGGAAGGCCGGGCGCGTGGACCCCCACCACGCCGCACTCCTCGCGCGGGCCGTGAGACTCATACATGGGGAGCTCAGCAGGGTGCAGTCCGGCCTCGGATCGAGCGACCGGAACGGCGATCCGTCGCACCGTGATCAGTGTGCGAGGGGGGATCGGGGCACGGGCAGATGATACCCGAGCCGCCTGGCCGCCGAGCCTTCGGAACCGTCGTACTGCCCGGGTACTGCACCGGACCGCACCTCGACGTTTATTGCTCCGGCGCACCGGTCCGGCCGGCCGCGACGCCGGCGCCGGGTGACGATCGGGTCATGGCGATGCAACCGTCCGCAACCCATTCTCATGGAGACTCATCCAACCCGCACGAGTGATCGCAGATGCTCCGAATCGTCCGGGCGCTCGGCTTCCTGGCCCCGCTCCCGGTGGCCCTCCTGGCCGCAGCGGCCTTCTCCGTCCTGCCCGGAGCGAATGCACAGGAGCGAATCACATTCCTGACGCTGGGGGGGCTCGCGGCGGCTGCCGGCGTGACCGTCACCGCGCTCGTCTGCTGGAGCTTCTTCGGCTGGCGGTTGGGTCGCATCGCCACAGCCCTTGAGTCCACCCTCGATTCCGATACGCCGGCCAGGCTGCGCGAGTCCGGCATTCCGTCGGAGCGCCGCCTGGCGCAGGCGATCAACGCTGCCTCAGGTGCCTTCGTCCAGGTCGAGGCGCGGGCCGCCCATGACCGGCTGACCGGCGTCGCCAACCGCGAGTCGCTGCTCACCACCCTCGCCTCGGAGATCGAGCGTGCCACGCGGCATCACAAATGGCTCTCGGTGGCGTTCATCGACATCGACCGCTTCAAGCGCATCAATGACACGTATGGACACCATTCCGGCGACGCCGTGCTGCGCCAGATCTCGGCGCTGATCAGCGACAGCATCCGGGCCAGCGACCTCTTCGGCCGCTACGGCGGCGAGGAGTTCATGTTGATCCTGCCCGAGACGACCCCGGAAGAGGCCACCGTCCTGGCCGAGCAGCTGCGCTCGCTGGTGATGGAGCGGCCGATGCTCATCGCCCGGGAGCAGTCGCTGCAACTCACGATCAGCATCGGCGTCGCCGGAGACGTGGGATCGCAGCTGCAGGCGGATCGCCTGGTCGACCAGGCCGATGCGGCCATGTACGCGGCCAAGTCACTCGGCCGAAACCGGACCTATCGCTATCGCGCGGTCGACGAGAATTCGGTGGTTCGCCGCGCCCCCATCTCCAAGGAGCGACGCGCCGCCGCCGCCGCCATCGGCCAGTGGGCCAGCGATACCGCCGCGGAGGCGCTCGCATCGGTCCTGGCTCCGCAGCCGCACCATCGCGGGCAGCCGTCGGACATGATCGCGTCGTTGGCCACCGGCATGGCGCTCGAGCTGGGCCTGCCCCACGAGGAGATCGAGCGGATCCGGATCGCCAGCCTGCTGCACGATCTGGGCAAGCTGGCGGTGCCGGCCGAGATCCTGGACAAGCCGGCGACCCTGTCGGATCACGAGTGGCAGGCGATCGGCGAGCACCCGCGCATCGGGCAGGTCATCCTGGAGCAGGCCTCCTCGCTGCGCGAGGCGGTGCCGGTCGTCCTGCACCACCACGAGCACTTCAACGGCAGCGGCTACCCGCATGGCCTGCGTGGCAACGAGATCCCGCTCGGCGCCCGCATCGTGGCCGTCGCCGACGCGTACCACGCCATGATCCACGACCGCCCGTACAAGAGCGCCCGCGACCACCAGGATGCCCTGCGCGAGCTGCGCACCCATGCCGGAACCCAGTTCGATCCCCAGGTCGTCGACGTCTTCTGCAGGCGCTTCGCCGATGGGGTCCCACCCGATGGCCTGGACGAGGTCTACAGCCTGCACCAGCGCGCGCGAGGCGGTCTCCAGCAGATGGAGCCGCGCGCCGCAGCCGCGATCCTGGGCGTCCTGGCCGATGGGCTGGGGCGAGATCACGACCACCACCATGGGCTCCAGCCGGACGCACCGCGCCCGCGGACCCGGCGCAGGGCCG
>CAZDAV010000038.1:0-9015 GCA_964503725.1 uncultured Steroidobacteraceae bacterium | reverse complement strand
CAACATCTCCAGGAAGAACAACTAGTCGCTCCCTCCGCTCCCCGAGCTCTTGCTCCCGGAGCTCCCACTCCCCGAGCTGTCGCTCCCGCCGCCTCCTGAGCCGTCGCTGCCTCCGGTCGACGGGCTCGGCGCCGAGCTCTTCTCGGTCGATGCACCGTCAGTTGGTTTGGAGGGCGCTGTCGCCTCGCCCGTGGAGGGCGATGGCTTGGTGTTGGCGGACGAGCGCGAGTCGTTGCGATAGAAGCCGCTCCCCTTGAAGATGATGCCGGTCGGGTGCACGAGCATGCGCAGCTCCCCGCCACAGCGTTCGCAGGCGGTCGGCCCAGCGTCGAGCATCGAGTGGACCACTTCGGCGATGACGCCGCAGCTGCGGCACTGGTAGTCGTAGGTTGGCACTGCACGCGCTCCGCTTGGGGCGGAGTCTCCTCGGATCAACGCGAACGTGAACACGCGGACCGGGTGGTCCGCGTGGGCATGATGGCAGGGGCATCGCAGCGGCGCAACGCCGCGGCGGCGGCGCTCAGGTGCTGGACCGTCGGCCTGCCAGGGTCGCCCACCAGGGTCGCGGTCTCGCCGTGGTCGGGGCGGCCGCCTCGCGAGTCAGGAGGCGCGCCACGCCGTGCAGGTCAGTGCTCATTCGCTCGTTCGGGAACTTCGTGATCATCGGCGTCCCCTCGTTGGCGGCGGCGACCGCCTTGGGGCCATTCGACACGACCATGGCAGCCACCGGCTTGCCGAGCGTCTCGGCAATGTCGTCAATGCTCACGCCGTGGTTGGCGCGGTTGACGATCACCTTGACCACGTCACCCAGTCCAAGGTCGCGCGCGACCTCCAGGAACTGCGCCGCGCTGCGCAGGGGTCCGACCTCGGGGGTCACCACCAGGAAGATCTCGCTCGAGATGGCAAGCATCGCCATGGTGCGGTCGTCATAGCTGGGATGGTTGTCAATCACCACGAACGAGTAGTGCGCGCGTGCCCAGCGCGCGGCGGCAAGCAACAGGTCGACGCCAACTCGCCCGGACTCGGCGGGGTCGTTGCCCCAGGTCAGCACGTGGACGCCGCTCGCGGCGTGGATGGCGACCGCCTGGCCGAACGCGGCATCGGTCCACTCCTCGGGCCCGGAGTCGGCGAGATCGGAGAGTCCCATGCGAGACGGCACGTCCAGGATGCTGGTCACGTTGCCGACGCCGACATCGGCATCGAGCAGGAGGATCTTGGCGTGGGTCTGCTCACGCAGCGCCACCGACACGTTCACCGCGATCGTGGTTTTTCCGACGCCGCCCTTGGGAGCGAAGATGCTCACCACGTGGCCCCCGCCGATCGTGGCGTTGTCGGAGCCGGGCGTATCGTTCCACTCGCCGGCGTCCATGCGAACGGTCCGGTTGTATCGAATCTGGAGAGCCTGGAGTCGGAACACGAGCGCATCGGCCGGCAGCGGCTTGAGCGCGTACTCGTCCCGCGTGGCGTGCGACTGGTTGCCCGTGGCGAAGGCAGGAGGCTCATCGGTGAAGACCAGGATCATCGGAACCGGCGACACACCATGCAGCTCGTCGTAGAGCTGACCCGCGCCCATGAGGTCGCAGTCGAGCACCGCCAGGTCAATGCCCTCTCCATCGGCCAGTCGCTGAGTCCCGACCCATGCGTCCGTCACGACGTCGAAGCCAGCGACCTGCAGGGCCTCGACGTACGCGTTCGGGTTGTCCAGCGCGAGCAGGACGGTCGGTCGCTCCATGGGTGTCCCTTCCGAATGGGGGTGCGGTGATGTGTGCACCACTATCGGTTGCTCCGGGGCCGATCGACAATGGGACTGCAGCATATGAGGCTGCGCCGAAGGTACCCCCCGCCTCCCCCCGCTGCGGACCTCTAGGAGCCGCGCATCCGCATCCCGCACTTGGGGCAGTAGAAGGCGCCTGTCCCGGACTCGAATCCGCAGTGCGCGCACACCGCCCCGCCGCGCTCACCGATCGATTCGGGACGTGGCGGCGCCGCCACCCCGAGGCTGTGGCCGGTGGCCCGCACCTGCTGATAGAGCGAGCTGAGCAGCCGCTGGCCGACCCGCTCGGTGTCGCCGCGCTGGCCCTTGCCTCCCCAGCCGACCACGGCGCGCACGATCAGGTCGCCGGAGATCTCGTCCCAATGGCTGGCCAGCCCACCGACGATGGCCTGGTAGTCGGGATAGCCGCTCGTGTCGGTCTCGCCGTGGAGGAGGGCGCAGAAGAAGGTGTCGACGGTCATGTCCAGCGCGTCGGTCGACTCCAGGACGTACAGGGCGTGCTGCCCGATAGGGCTCACCGACGCGCGTGCCGTGATCCACTGCTGAAGCTCCGGCAGACGCTCGATGTTGGGCGTGGCGTTCGCCAGCTCGTGCCCAACCGGCTCGAGCACCTCCACGTCGCTCAGGGCCAGTGGCTGCACTACCGCCGGCATCGTGGCGCGGATCTTCGGGTCGCCGGGCATCCGCTGGCCCTCGCTGCTGCGCGCCAGGAAGGCCAGCTTCAGGGTGAACTGCTGGGCAGCGACCTCCTCCTGGACGGGGGTCGGCGGAGGCGGCGGCTCCTTCTTGCTTTTCCGCCTGAAGAGTGACATGCCGGCGATTCTAGCAGCGCTCGCCGCTCTCTCCGCGAATCCGATCAGTCGCCGGTCAGGAGCCTCAGCTGCGCCTCGAGCTCGGCGAGCCGTGTCCGCTCCCGCTCGACGAGTTCGGCGGGCGCACGCGAGGCAAAGTCTCCGGCGAGGAGGGTCAGGAGCCGATCGACCCCGCGTCGCAGGTGCGCCTCCTGGGCCGTGTGACGGGCCGCGCCCTCATCTGACGACGCTGCCGCGCTCCCGATCCAGGCCGCTGCCTCGGCGGTCGAGGCGACGGACACGGACCGACCGGCGTCGTCGCCGGGCTGCCTCAGCTCGATCGGTCGCACGCGTGCGAGCGTCGTGACGTAGTCCAGGCCGCCCTCGATGGTGGCGCGGGCATCCGCGTCGGCGGGGACGATGGTGATCGGCACCCAGGCGCCGGCAGCCACGGCCGACTCGGTGCGCAGGTTGCGCACTCCCCGTATCAGCGCGGTCAGCACCGCCATCTCGCCCTCGGCGGCCCCGTCACGCCGCCCCGCCGGCGGCCAGGCAGCGCCGATGAGGAGCGGCTGCCGCCCCGTGGCATCCGGCGCCGCGGCCGAAAGCGTCGACCAGATCTCCTCGCTGACGAACGGCATGACCGGATGCAGGAGCCGCAGCATCCCGGCCAGCGCCTCGGCCGCCGAGCTCCAGATCCGTGCGCGCTCCCCGTCCGTCACGCCCTCGCGTCGAAGATCGACCTTGGCGAGCTCCAGGAACCAGTCGCAGAAATCGCTCCAGGCGAATTCATGGACCGATCCGGCGTAGGCGGACAGCTCCAGCTCGTCCAGCTGGCGCGTCGCCCGCGCGCTCGCCTCCGCCAGCCGGGAGGCGATCCAGCGCTCGGCGAGGCCCGGCGAACCCTCGGGCGGGACGAGCGGCTCCGGCTGCGCGCCGAGCACGAAGCGCGACGCGTTCCAGAGCTTGTTCGTGAAGTTGCGCGCCCCCTCCAGCTTCGCCACGGTCAGGCGCTGATCGGCACCCGGCGTCGTCCCGACGGTCAGGGCGAAGCGCAGCGCATCGGCCCCGATCTCCTCGATCACCTCGATCGGGTCAGTGGTATTGCCCTTCGTCTTGCTCATCTTCACGCCGCCATCGGCGCGCACCAGGCCGTGCAGGTAGACCGTGTGGAACGGCTCGACGCCGGTGCAGAAGAGCCCGAGCATCATCATCCGGGCGACCCAGAAGAAGATGATGTCGTAGCCGGTCTCCATCACCGATGTCGGATAGAAGCGCCGCATGTCGGGGGTGTCATCGGGCCAGCCCAGGGTGCTGAACGGCCAGAGGCCGCTGCTGAACCAGGTGTCGAAGATGTCCGTCTCCTGGGTCAGCTCGGCGGCCGGCCTGCCGCAGGTCGTGCAGGCATCGGGCCCGGACTCGGCATCGGTGACGGTGATGTGCCCGTCCGGGCAGTACCAGGCCGGGATGCGGTGCCCCCACCACAGCTGCCGCCCGACTGCCCAGTCGCGGATGTTCTCGAGCCAATGCGCGTACACCTTGCCGAAGTGCTCCGGCACGATCCGCGTGCGTCCCTCGCGAACCGATGCCAGGGCGCGCTGCGCCAGTGGCTCCGTGCGCACGAACCACTGCACCGACAGCCGCGGCTCGATCACCGTCCCGCAGCGGTCGCAGTGGCCGATGACCATGGCGTGCGGGCGCTCGCCCTCCAGGTCGCCCATCGCGCGCAGCTCCTCGACGATGCGTGCCCGAGCCTCGTACCGGTCCAGGCCGACAAACTGCCCACCTTCCGCGTTGATGCGCGCCTCCTCGTCGAGGACGCTGATGGCCGGGAGGCCGTGGCGGCGCCCGGTCTCGTAGTCATCGGGGTCGTGGGCGGGCGTGATCTTGACCGCCCCCGTGCCGAAGTCGCGCTCCACCACCGGGTCGGCGACGATCGGCAGCCTGCGGCCCAGGAAGGGCAGGATCGCCTCGCGTCCGACCAGCTCGCGATAGCGCTCGTCGTCGGGGTTGACTGCCACGGCCACGTCACCCAGGACCGTCTCGGGTCGTGTCGTGGCCACCGCGATCCAGCGCTCGGGGTCGGGCGTGCCGTCCGGTCGAGCCAGGTGGTATCGGATCGTCCACAGCGTCCCGGTCTCCTCGCGCGGCACCTTCTCCAGGTCGCTGATGGTGGTCCGGCAGCGGGGACACCAGTTGACGAGCGCCTCGCCGCGGTAGACCAGCCCAGCCTCGTGCAGGCGGGCGAAGGCAGTGCGCACCGCACGTGCGCTCATGGGGTCCATCGTGAAGCGATTACGGCTCCAGTCGGCGGACGCTCCCAGGCGGCGCATCTGGAGGCCGATGACGTCCCGCGTCTCGTCCATGAACCGCCACATGCGCTCGATGTACCGCTCGCGCCCCAGCGACGCGCGCGTCTCACCCTCCTCGGCGATCATCTTGTCGAGCACGAACTGCGCCGCGATGCTGGCGTGGTCCACGCCCGGCAGCCAGAGCGTGTCGTCGCCGCGCATGCGGTGATATCGGGCCAGGATGTCCTCGAGCGTGACGAACAGCGCGTGCCCGGTGTGCAGCGACCCCGTCACGTTGGGCGGCGGCATGGTGATCACGAATCGCTCGGCCCCCGGCGGCGGCTCGGCCGACGGCGTGAAGGCGCCGCTGGCCATCCAGCGCTCGTAGATGCGCGGCTCCACCTCGGCCGCGGCGTAGCGAGGCGCCAGCTCGCGTCGCTCCTCGGTCATCGCCCCGCCTCCCAAGCCAAACACAAGACCCGCTCGTCGAAGGACGAACGGGTCGTGGTACCACCTTCGTTTGGCGGCATCGGTCAAGGCCGATGACGCCCTCGCTCCCGCGTTATCGGGCGTACCCGTCCGGCTCGCGTGCGACCTTCACCCTCTCGTTCCGTGGCGGGCTTGCAGCCTCGGACCCGCCATCTCTGTCGCCCGTGGAGGGGTACTCCTCACGGTCAGCGCCGTGGGCGGGAGTCTAGCATCCCCCGGTTGTCCGTCAGCCGGCCTTCTTGCCCACCTTGACGCGGAGGGTCCCGTTGTCTTGCTCGATCTCCACGCCCTCGTCCTCGATGGCGCGGATCGCCCCGCCGAGGTCGAAGGTCGGCGCGTGGGTCGCGGTGTAAACGAATTCTCCGCCGGGGCCGAGGCCCAGGGTCACGCTGCGGATGCCATCCACGCGCTCGAGCGACTGCTTGAACGAGGTGATGGCGCCGAAGCTGCTCAGGCCACGGACCTGGATGGGGGTTGCCTCGTCAGCGACCTCGACGAGGACCTCGGCGGCCGCCTGGGCGGCCACATCGGACGCGGCGGCATCCGACGCGGCGGCATCCCCATTGCGCTCCCCGCTGCCGGCACCGTCGGTGGCCGCTGCCACCGGCTCGGGAGTGGGGGGCATCGGCTCCGGCGCGGGCTCTTGCGCCGCAGCCGGCTCCTCGACATGCTCTGTGTGGGTCACCACGGCGATGGCAGCGCGCGGCGCGGCCAGCGACGGCGGGGCCTTCACGGCCCGAGGCGAAGGCAAGCGCCGCGCGGCGGCGGCAAAGGCGGCGGGGTCGTCGATGCCTTCCAGCCCCTGGATGAAGGTCGACACTTCGTGCTCGTAGGCGTCGGCGCGCGCCGCGAGGGCGGCGTGCTCTGCGGTCGTCGATGCGGCAAGCTCCGCCAGCTCCTGGTCGAGCTGGCCGCCACGCGCCTGCACCTTGCGCAGGGCCTCGGCCCGGATGCGCTCGATCTCAGCCCGCTCCCAGGATCCGATGCCGGTGATCTCCGCCTCGGCGCGGTCGCGCAGAGCCGCTTCACGCGCGGAGCGAGCCGCGTCCAGCTGGCTGGCCTCGGCGTCAACCGCGTCGCGCATCTCGGCCAGGGTGCGGTCGCGCGTCGCCTCGACGACTCGCCGCATGGCATCCACCAGGCTGCGCAGGAAGTCGCTCGGCGCTGCGTCGAAGGGCTGCTCGGGATTCGAACTCATCGAGTTGGTGGTCCTCGCAATCGCGATGGCGTGATCCGCAGGGGGTCATGCTACCCGGGGCGCCGACGCAGCGACCGAAAGTACCGCCCGGGCTGCGCCGCTGGTACGGGCTGGGGCTGAGAAGCCTAGGCCGACTCTTCCTCGCGCTCGATTGCTCGCTCCTTGGCCGCGCTTCTCCGGCGCGGCTCCGTGTCATCGGTCTCCGTGACCAGCATCGGGGGCTGGCCGCGTTCGATGGTTTCGGCGGTGACGACCACCTTCTTCACATCGGTCCGTTCGGGAATGTCGTACATAACCTCGAGCAGCGCCTCCTCGACGATCGTGCGCAGGGCTCGCGCGCCGGTCTTGCGGTCGAGTGCCAGGCGGGCGGTCGCCTCCAGCGCATCAGGCGTGAAGACCAGCTCCACGCGGTCGAGGGAGAGGAACTTCGCGAACTGGCGGGTGACCGCGTTCTTCGGCTCGGTGAGAACCTTGATCAGGTCGTCCTTGACCAGCGCAGCCAGTCCCACGACCACCGGCAGGCGACCGACGAACTCGGGGATCAGGCCGTACTTGAGCAGGTCCTCGGGCATCAGCTGGTCCATCAGCCGGCGCCGCTCCTCGCGAGATTTCTGGGCCTGGGAGCCGAAGCCGATCCCGCGCTTGCCGACCCGCTCCTCGACGATCTTCTCCAGCCCCTCGAAGGCGCCGCCGCAGATGAAGAGGATGTTGGTCGTGTCGATCTGGATGAAGTCCTGGTGGGGGTGCTTGCGACCGCCCTGCGGCGGAACGTTGGCCACCGTCCCTTCCAGGATCTTGAGCAGGGCCTGCTGCACGCCCTCGCCGGAGACGTCCCGGGTGATCGAGGGGTTATCGGTCTTGCGCGCGATCTTGTCGATCTCGTCGATGTAGATGATCCCGCGCTGGGCGCGCTGCACGTCGAAGTCGGCGACCTGGATGAGGCGCAGGAGGATGTTCTCGACGTCCTCGCCGACGTAGCCGGCCTCGGTCAGGCTGGTCGCATCGGCGATGCAGAACGGCACGTCGAGGACCTTGGCCAGGGTCTGGGCCAGGAGCGTCTTGCCGCTGCCGGTGGGGCCGACCAGCAGGACGTTGCTCTTGCCGAGCTCCACATCGTCCACCGCCGCCCCGGCATTCACCCGCTTGTAATGGTTGTAGACCGCCACGGAGAGGACCTTCTTGGCCTGGTCCTGGCTGATCACATAGCTGTCCAGCTTCTCCTTGATCTTGCGCGGCGAGGGGAGCGCGGCGGGCGTGCTCTTGGCGCGCGGCGCTTCGAGCAGCTCCTCCTCGATGATCTCCTGGCAGAGGTTGATGCACTCGTCGCAGATGTAGACGCCCTGCCCAGCGATCAGCTTGCGCACCTGCTCCTGGCTCTTGCCGCAGAAGGAGCAGCGGTATGGGACCTTGGTCTTGCCGGTCATCGCAGCGAGAATAGCACGCGTTTTCCGCGCTGCCAGATATAGACCGATGGTCCTCGGTAGCATCGCCGGGTGGGTCAGCCGCTCGTCTCCCATGCGCCGATGGACTCGCCGATCGGGCGCCTGTGGGTCGCGGTCTCGACCGACGGGCTGGTCGGCATCTGGCGCGGCGAGCAGCCGGAGGTCGAACCAGCGACCCTCGACCCGGATCTCGTCGCGCCTGCGGTCGCCGAACTGGAGGCATATTTCGCGGGGCGGCTCCTCAGCTTTTCGATCCCCCTCGACCTCCTAGGCGCGGGTGCCTTCGACGCGGCGGTCTGGACGGCGGCGCGTCAGATCTCCTACGGCGCGACCGCCTCGTACGGCGAGCTGGCGGCGATGGCCGGCTACCCGCGCGCCGCACGCGCCGCCGGTGGCTCCATGAGCCGCTGCCCGTTCTCGCCGGTGGTCCCCTGCCATCGGGTCATCCACGCTGACGGATCGATCGGAGGCTGGGGATCCGACACATGGGTGAAGCGCTGGCTCCTTGACCTGGAACGCGCCGCTACCATCGGGTGATGGCAGACCGGGACGACGTGCGTAGGGACGGGACGGATGCGATCTTCCCCACATGTGCACGCGGGGACCGTAAGACGGTGTTCCACCAGGTTCTGGCCCCAGATCGTAGCCTCCATCCCCACTGATTCGCGCCACAGGAGCGTGGACGGCAGGGAGACGGGGAGAAACGGAGCGCCCTGGACGCGGGCGAAGCCGCCTAACGCTCCCCCGGTGCAAACCTGCACACGTTTCGGCCTCCGACGGCGGATAACAGTCCCCCGGTGCAAACTTGGGCAGGTGTTGGGTGATGGGGGTTGCCCGCAGGCATTGCCCGGATCAGTTCAGGACAAGTTCAGGACGGACGGCGCCTGGCCGAGGCGCCTGGCCGAAGTCGCGTGGCCGAAGTCGCGTGGCGCAGCCGAGCGAGCCGGGATCCGGGACCGACCCTCCGCTACTTCTTCTTGCCCTCACCCTTGGCGTCCGCCGCAGCCGCCTCCTTGGCGGTCGGCACGGT
>CAZDAV010000037.1:0-9034 GCA_964503725.1 uncultured Steroidobacteraceae bacterium | reverse complement strand
GGTCGTAGACCAGGTCCGGCGTCAGCCGCGCCAGGGTCAGGCCTCGCCGCCCCTGTCGGATCACCTCGTGCGCGGCGGCGAAGCTGATCAGGTGGGTGAAGCCCTCGATCGCCAGCGTGTCGCCGTCGTGGACGTGTGCCGCGATCGCGTCGTGAAGGGAGCTGACCTTGGACGGCACGGCAGCCGAGCTAGCCGACGGGGATCGCCGCGCCGGTGAGCGGGGCGGATTCGGGGGATGCCAGGAATCGGATCAGCTCACCGAGCTGGCGGGGGTCGACCCAGGTCGTGCGCTTGGCGTCGGGCAGCATCTCGCGGTTGGCCGGCGTGTCGATCGTTCCCGGCAGCACGCAGTTGACGCGCACCCCGCGCGGCCGAAGCTCGGCTGCCAGGGAGGCGGAAAAGGCGATCACCCCCGCTTTCGCCGCCGCGTACGCGCTCATCTTGCCGCCCGGCGACAGGGCGCTCTTGGCGCCCACCGTCACGATGCTGCCGGCGCCGCTCGCCTCCAGCGCTTCGCGCGCAGCCAGCACGGCCTCGACGGTCGGACGCAGGTCCAGTTGCAGCAGTCGGTCCACATCGGTCCAGGACAGGTCGTCGATGGGCGTCGCCTCGTAGCCACCGACCAGGCAGACCAGGGCGTCCAGCCCCCCAAGGGCTGCCACGGCTCCGTCCACCGCGCCGCGGGCACCGGCCGAGGTCGCCAGGTCAGCGCTCAACCAGTGCACGTCCGGCGCATCGGGATGAGGCTCGGGCGGCTTGCCCCGTGCGGTCCCGGCAATCTGCCAGCCGGCGGCGGCGAATGCCGCCAGCACCCCGCCCCCAAGGCCGCCGCTGGCCCCGGTGACCAGGACCCGGCTCATCCGCCGGTCTCGTCCATCCCATCGGTCGGGCGCGCCGCGGCTGGGATCGCCTCGGCGACGAGCCGAATCGCCGTGTCGACCGCCGCCTCGTCCACCATCAGCGGCGGGCAGAGCCGGATCGTCGCCTCACCGCATTCGAGCACGAGCAGGCCGCGCCGGAAGGCCTCCTGCTCGACAGCGTTGGCGGCCGCGTGATTGGCGAACTCGATCCCGAGCATGAGCCCGACCCCGCGGATATCTCGAACCCCGGGCTGGTCCGCGGCGACCTGCTCGATGCCGGCTCGCAGCCGCGCCCCCATGCGCGCCGCGTTCTCCATCAGGCCACCCTCGATGAGCTGCATCGTCGCGCTCCCCGCGGCGGCGCAGATCGGGTTGCCGGCAAAGGTCGAGCCGTGCGCGCCGGCCGGCCAGGTCATCACCGAGTCGCGGGCGATGAAGGCGCCCAGCGGCATCCCCGAGGCGATCCCCTTGGCGATGGTCACGATGTCCGGCTCGACGCCGGCATGCTGGATGGCCCACCACCGGCCGGTGCGCCCCATGCCCGACTGCACCTCGTCGGCGAGCAGCAGGATGCCGTGCTCGTCGCATATCTCGCGCAGCCCGCGCAGGAACGAGGCAGGCGCCGGGAAGTAGCCACCCTCGCCCTGGATCGGCTCGATGACGATGGCGGCCACGTCCGACGGCGCGATCAGCCGGCCGAGGATGCTGCGCCGCAGCACCTCCAGCTCGGCGCTGCCGTCACCGCCGCTCCCCTCGCGCCAGGTTCGCTGGCGGGGATACGGGGCGTGATAGACCATCGGCAGCAGCGGCCCGAAGCCGGCCCGCTGCTTGAGCTTGCTGTTGGTCAGCGACAGAGCGCCCATGGTTCGGCCGTGGAACGCGCCCTCGAAGGCGATCAGGCCGGGCCGATGCGTGTGATATCGGGCCAGCTTGATCGCCCCCTCCACCGCCTCGGTGCCCGAGTTGGTGAGAAAGACGCGCGCCGGCTCGGCGAAGGGGGCGATGCGCGCCAGGTGCTCGGTCAGCTCCAGGTAGCGCGGCTCGTAGAAGTCGGTGGCGGCGATGTGGATCAGCCGATCAGCCTGCGCCTTGATGGCCGCGACCACGTTCGGGTGGCCGTGGCCGGTCGAGCAGACCGCGATGCCGGCCGCGAAGTCGAGGAAGCGGTTGCCGTCCACATCGGTGACGACATAGCCGCTGCCGCTCTCGGCGACGAGGGGATAGGCGCGGGTGAGGCTGGGGCTGACGACGGCATCGTCGCGTGCGATGAGCGCCCGGGCACGCGGCCCCGGCAGCTCGGTGATGATCTGCGGCGCCGGCACGTGGGCAGCCGCCGTGGAGGTGCGGGTCTCGAGGGACATCGGTACCAAACTCCGAGCGGAGCGGCGCGTCCTGCCCGCGCCCCTGGCTAGATGGGTCCGTATCGTATCAGCCCGTCGCGCCTTGACTGACCGCCTGCGTCGCTTCGCCGATCAGGCCAGGCCCGCGGTAGACGAGCCCGGTCCACAGCTGGACGAGGTCTGCCCCGGCACTGATGAGCGCGGCGGCGTCCTCTCCTGACCCGATTCCCCCCGACGCGATGATCGCCAGCCGATCGCCCACCACGGCTCGCGCGCGCCGCACCGCCCCCCGAGTCCTGATCAGCAGTGGCGCGCCGGAGAGCCCACCAACCTCTGCCGTCAGCTCGGCGGGGGAGGTGAGCCGGTCGCGGGCCAGCGTGGTGTTGGCGACGATCACACCGCCTTTCACGGAGGCCTCGAGCATGATGGCCAGGACCGCCTCCAGATCGCCCGGGCCGAGGTCCGGCGCCACCTTGATGAAGATCGGCCGGACGCAGCCGAGCCGCTCGCCCGCCTCGGCCAGGGCGTCGACCAGCGCGCGGAGACGGCGCGGCGCCTGGAGATCGCGCAGGCCGGGTGTGTTCGGCGACGAGACGTTGATCGCCAGGTAGTCGGCGACCGGTCCGAGCAGACGCTGCGCGCCCAGGTAGTCATCAACGGACCGCTCCTTGGGAGTCGCCGCGTTACGCCCGATGTTGGCCCCCACCACGAACCCATCCGGCAGGTGGCGCCTGGCCAGCATCACGTTGCGCGCCACCGCCGCCGCGCCGGCATTGTTGAAGCCCATCCGGTTGATGAGCGCGTCGTCGCGGGGCAGGCGGAAGAGCCGCGGCCGAGGGCTGCCCGGCTGGGGGTTTGGCGTGGCTGTACCCACCTCGGCGAAGCCAAGGCCGAGTGCGGCCCAGCCACGCAGCGCCACCGCGTCCTTGTCGAAGCCGGCGCCGACGCCGACCCGGCTGCGAAAGCGAAGGCCGGCGACCTCGACCGGGTCAGCGGGGAGCGACGCGCCGCCGGCCCAGGCCGCAGCTCCACGCCCGAGCGGGTTGCCGCCGGCGATGCGCAGCGCGTCGATCGTCAGCCGATGGATGCGCTCCGAGTCGAATCGAAAGAGGATGGGGCGAACTGCGCGGTAGGCGACGCCGCGCCAGGGCATCAGTCGTCGTGGGCGCGCGGGAAGGCCATCTCCACCGGACGCAGGGCCGGCAGCGGCTCGCCATCGGCATCGGCCTCGATGCCCGGAGCCGCCATGAACTCGTGCCAGATCTCCGTGCCAGAAGCGGGTGGGTCGTCGAGCTCCTTGAGCGACACGATTCCGTCGAAGCGGATCACGCCCTCCAGACCGGCATCGGTCTCGAAGTCGTCCTCGTACTCCTCGGCGACCTCGATGGCATGTCCGAGCGCCGTCTCCTCGTCCTCGCCGTCGACCAGCACCACGCGGTCCTCGATCATGATCGGGGCGCCGTCGACGAGGTACGCATAGCGCAACTGGACGCTGAACCAGCCGCTCGGGTCGACGATCGGCTCGAGCGGCAGCTCGTCGAGGCTCATGCGGGTGGCGGCTCCTGGCCCATCACGGTCTGCGACTGCTCGCGCAGGAACTGCTGGACGTAATACGGCCCCAGGCCGCTCTTGCCCGATGAGCCGGAGCCCTTCCAGCCACCAAAGCTCTGGATCCCGGGCCAGGCACCGGTGGTGGCGCCGGAGCGCCGGTTGACGTACACCACGCCCGCCTGGATGGCGTCCAGGAAGTGGCGGATCTGCGCGTCGTCGTGGCTGAAGATGCCCGCCGTCAGCCCGTACGGGGTGGCGTTTGCCAGCGTCAGTGCCTCGTCCAGCGAGTCGACCTCGCCGACCACGATGAACGGCACGAACAGCTCGTCCCTGAAGAGCCGATGGTCGTTGGGGAGGCCGGTCACGACGGTCGGTGTCGGGAAGTAGCCGCGCTCGGTGTCGGCGTCGCGGAAGACCTCGCCGCCGACCTCGATCCGACCGCCGTCGCGCTTGGCTTCCTCCACCGCGTCGGTGAACTTGCGCAGCGCCCGCTCGTTGATGACGGGACCCATCCAGCTCTCGCGGCGCGTGGGGTCGCCGACCTTGATGCGCCCGGCCTTCTCGACCAGCTTGTCGACGAAGGGGCGCGCCACGGATCGGTCCACGTAGACCCGGCTGTTGGCGCTGCACTTCTGACCATCGAAGCCGAAGGCGGAGCGCATGACGCCCTCAGCGGCCTCGTCCAGGTCGGCCGTGGCGGTGACGATGGAGGGGTTCTTGCCGCCCATCTCGGTGATGATCGGCCGCGGATAGTCGCGCGTGAAGCCGGCGTACAGGCGCATGCCGACCTCGTAGCTGCCGGTGAAGACCAGGCCGTCCAGGTCCGGGTTCTCCTCCAGCTCGGCGCCGACCGTCTCGCCGGGGCCGGTCACCAGGTTGAAGACGCCGGGCGCGATGCCGGCGTCGCGCAGCGCCTCGCAGAACTTGTAGGCCATCAGCGGCGCGTCGGAGGACGGCTTGATGACGACCGTGTTGCCGGCGATCAGCGCGCCCGCGGCCGGCCCGCCGGCGAGGGCCATCGGGAAGTTGAAGGGGCTGATCACGCCCCACACGCCATGTGGCTTCAGGATGCTGCGGGTGTGCTCGGCCGGGGAGAGCGAGCCCATCGGCTTCACGAAGCCGTTCGCCTGCTCCATGCCATCGCTGTAATAGCGCAGCAGGTCTGCCGTCTCCTCGACGTCGCCGAGCGCCTCGAGGCGGTTCTTGCCGACTTCGAACGCCATGAGCGCGGCGTAGTCGAACTGCCGCTCGCTGATGAGGTCCGCGGCGCGACGGATCAGCTCCAGGCGCTTGCGCCAGCCGAGGTCACGCCAGGCCGGAAAGGCGGCTCGGGCCGCGGCGATGGCATCGCGGACATCCTCGCGCGTGCCGATCGGGAAGCGCGAGACGACGATCTCCGCGTCGATCGGTGACCGATCCTCGAACTCGCTGGCGCCGCGCCGCTCCTCCGCGCCGATCAGCATCGGGTAGGACTGACCAAGCTCGCCGCGCACCCGCTCGACGGCGGCGTCGAAGGCGGACTGCAGCTCTTCGTTGTCCGCCGACAGGGTGGCGTAGGTGATCTTCATGCGCGGCGTCGTGGTAGCCATCGGTGCTGGAAGTCCTCGTGTTTGGGGGTCACGTGGGGCGACCGCCAGCGGGCCCGGCCCGTGTCCTGAGCAGTAGTGACATTCGCTCCGACGCTGGTCATTATTGCACTCAGCCGGTCCCGCCTCGGGCGGGTGCCACCGCGCGCGGAACGGATGCCTCCCACGGCACAGGGCATGCGGGGTCGGCCGCGCTGGAATGAGGAGAACGCTCATGTGCCCGAAGCCCGCCGACCTCCTCCGCACGCACCGCTCAGGTCCTTGGCTGGCACTGCCGCTGAGCCTCGCCGTGCTGGCGGCAGCCTGTGCGGCGCCGACGCCCAGCGTGACCCCGACGCCTCTTGCCTCGGCGAGCGTTCTTCCGAGCACCGAGGGCGGTCCGTCCGTGGAGCCCTCTCCCACCGAGCCCTCGCCCACCGCAACGGCGCCGGCGCCGATCGGCCTGACCTGCGTGGACGACCCGCCATTTGAGCCAGTTACCGGCTGGACGCGCTTCGAGTCGGACAGCGGCTACAGCTTCCTCTACCCGGCGACCTGGGTCGATGCCACCGGCGATATCGAGGCCGATCTCGCCAACCGCATGAGCCCGGAGCTGATCGACCAGGTGGTGGTGCCCGACCCGCTGATCCCCGATGCCGTCCGCGAGCCGAACGACGAGCCGGTCTTTGGTCCGGTCTTCACCGTCCTGCATCTCGACGGAGTCACCTCCGACACAGAAGAGCTCTTCCAGCAGGAGCTGGCCTGGAACCAGACCCAGACCGCGCTCGGCTTCTCCGAGCTGGTCCTGCCGCGCATCGAGGAATGCATCGCGGGACAGCCGGCGCTTGGCTTCGTCGCGGACTGGGGCGGGATCTTCATCGGAATGTTCATCTGGGAACGAGACGGCGCGGTCTACCAGGCGTGGATCTCCAGCGAGCAGATCGTGGATGTCGACATCGCCGGCGGGATCTTCGCCAGCTGGGAATGGGGCGCGCCCGGCAACGGTGGCCCGGTCGCGTCGGGCGCCATCAGCGGGGTTGTCATGAGCCTGGCGCTGGCCGACACCTTCGCGGAGGTGGTCGCGGCCAGCACGTTCTCGGCCGACGCCCCGCGGATCTACATGGTCTATGAGCTCGAGGCGGGATCCGTTGGACCGGTGACCATCACCTGGCGGCAGGACGGGGACCCCCTCTTTCCCGCCAGCGTGTTCGACTGGACCGAGACGTCCACCTTTGCCTGGGCCTGGATCAACCCCGGCTCAAGCGGCTTTCCGGCCGGCGACTTCGACGTGGTGATCGAGTTCTCCGGCGACACCGTCATGGTCCCGTTCGTCATCGAGTGATGGGCCCGCGGACATGCCAAAGGCCAGGCTCCGGGGGGAGAAGAGCCTGGCCTTCGACGGCGCGATCATAGAGGCCGCCCCTCCCAGCCGCAAGGAGTTTTCTGCACCCATGCAGCACCCTTGCCGGTGGCAGTTGGCCCCTTCCTCGGGTCGGCGTGAGGCTCCGCCGATCAGCGTTTGGCGAGGTGGTAGAGGCCCAGCTTGAGGGTCAATGACGGCGGATGGGCGGCCAGCAGGAAGGCGCGTCCGCGATCCCCGTAGAGGCGCGGCAGCAGCTCCGCGGCGGTCGCCGGGTCGGAGATGTCGAGGCGGCTGTGCACCACCTTGATCTTGAATCCGTTCCGCAGCCACCAGCCGCTGCGACGCTGGGTTGCCTCCCGGGCACGCGCCACCACCTCCGGGTCCAGGAGCGCCGCCATCTGGTCGCGGCCGTAGTAGCCCATCAGGATGAGGCGGCCGCCGCGGCGCAGGATGCGGAGCATCTCGGCGATCGCCGGCAGTGACGCGTCGTCCGCGTCGATGAGGTCGGAGAGGACGACGTCGACCGCCTCGTCGCGCAGGGGCAGGGCCTCGGGCCCACCCTCCACGATCCGCAGGTTCGGCTGGTGCGCGTCGCTGGCGCGCTGCCGCGCGACGTCGAGCAGGGCAGGGTCGGACTCGATCCCGTACGTCCGCCCCGTGTGACGCGCGAGCAGCATCGGGTAATGACCGATGCCGGTCCCCACGTCGGCGATGCGCTTGCCGGCCAGTGGGACGATCCGCTCGAGGGCTGCGAGCACCTTGCGGTCCGGGTCGATCACCTCGCCCAGGCGGGCGTGGAGCGCCGGCTCAAGGTCGCTCCAGGCCGGCAGGATGGCGCGCATCAGGGAATGCTCACGTAGAGCGTGGCCGGCTCGCCGTCGCTGGTCAGGGCTGCCTCGCCGGCCAGGATATGGAGGTCGAACGAGATCGGGCCCGGGCCGACACGGGTCGCCAGGACCGGGATGCTGAGCGTCCCGCCAGGGAGGAGCGGTCCCCAGCCGAGCGAGGTGGTGCCGGCCGGCTCGTCATGCTCGCCCGGTCCCTCGACCCACTTGGTCCACTCCTGTCGGAGCGGCGGGCCGCCCTCCCGGATGCGCTGCTGCGACGGTTCGAATGGAGCCAGGAAGACGGTGTCGCGCAGCTCCGTCGGCCAGCGCAGGACCAGCTCGTCGACCTTCTGGCCGCTGAGGTTCTCGACCGTGACCATGATCCGGCCGGATGCATTGGCCTCGAGCTCGACCGAGACGGTGAAGCTGATGGCACGTGGATCGGTGGACGACGGGGCTGGCAGGGTCAGCCGCGGGATCGGGGTGGCGGTCGGCAGCTGAGTCGCGGTCGGGTCCGGCGTCTGCGTGGCGGGGGGACCGGGGCTGGCCGACGCTCCGCTGGGGCTCGGCGTGCTCGGTGCGCAGGCTGCCAGGACCAGCGCCGAGGCGGCGGCGGCGATCCGGATCCGCCACCCGGGTGCGCGAATGCGAGGTGCTGAGTGGACGGTCACGGCGATACCAGGCGCTGACTCCAATGGGGCGTGGCCGACGGCCAGCACCGGCATGGTAGGCGAGGCGCCCGATACGCGCTGCTACGATCGTCGCCGATGGCCAGCCCCGACCCCACGCCATTGCCTCCCGAGGAACCGTCGCCGATGCCCATCGGCGTCCGGCTCTGGTTCGCATGGGCCTTCCTGCTCCTGGCGGGGACCGGGATCCTGCTGCCACGCATCATCGGGTTCGTCGACTTCAGTGAGCGCGCCCCGTTCAGCCTGCTCGGCATCTTCATGATGTTCGAGCTGGCCGCGCTGCTCTTCGGCATCACGGTCGCCATGCAGCGCAAGCGGATCGGGCATCGCTTCGCGATCGGGATCGCGATCCTGGCGGCGCCGATGCTCGCCGGCCTGCCGCCGCTCCTGCTCGAGTTCCCGCCCGCGGCCGCCTCCGGCTGGCTGGCCCTCTTCGTGCCGATCGGCCTGGGAATCAGCCTGGTGCTGGTGGTGGCGCTGCTGCGGCCGCGCTCGAGGGCCTACTTCAGCGAGGACTGAGACGGCGCAATGGCTGCCTATACTGGCCAGCGTGAAGCAGCTGGACGGCCGGCCGCGGTACCCATGCCGATGACTGCGGGCGTGGCGACGCGGACGATGCGCGCCCTGGCCAAGACGCGGCCCGAGCCGGGTCTCGAGCTCGTCCAGCGACCGGTCCCGGTCCCGGGCCCCGGCGAGGTTCTCCTCAAGATGGAGGCCGCCTCCATCTGCGGCACCGACTATCACCTCTTCAGCTGGGACCCATGGGCGCGCGACATCGTGAAGCCGCCCACGATCCTGGGCCACGAGCTTGCCGGTCGCGTCGTCGAATCCGGTTCCGG
>CAZDAV010000036.1:0-9284 GCA_964503725.1 uncultured Steroidobacteraceae bacterium | reverse complement strand
CTCAAGCGACTCGACGAGGCGGTGCGAGCACGGGGCGGCAGCGTCGACGAGCGGTCAGCGCCGCGTCGCAACCAGCTCCAGGGCTGGATCCGTGCCCATGCGGCAGCTATCCGCGTGGCGATCGAGCCGCGCGCCGCGGCGCTGCTGGCGGAGCGCGTCGGCGGGGCGGCCTGGGAGTCGGACATCGAGCGTGGGGAGCAGACGCGGGTCGCCGACGGCGAGCTGCGCAAGCTGGCCACCTACGCCGGCGAGCGCCCGATCACCCCCGAAGACGTGGAGGCGCTGGTGGCCGACACGAAACCGGCCAGCCTCTTCGCCATCACGAATGCGATCGACCGCCGAGAGCCCGCCGCGGCCGCCGCGGCGCTCGAGCGCGCGATCGGCGAGGGCCTGCCGGTGCTGCGCATCATGGCGGCGCTGGAGGGGCGGCTGGCCGACCTCATCGTCGCCCGCGACCTGATCGCGGCCGGGGCCATCTCGCAGGTGCTGACCCAGCGCGTCGGGCGCGGCAACGCGCGCATGGCTGAGCGCATCGCGGAGGCGGCGCGGAACTACTCGGCGGCCGAGCTGGAGGCGATGCTGCGCGGGCTGTTCGAGGCGGACCTGGCGATCAAGGCCAACGACACGGCCGAGGAGCCGGCCCTCGTGGCCTGGCTGGGGGAGTACCTGCTGGCCGCGCGCGCAACGCGCGGCTGAGGGATCGGTCTAGGCGGCGCGTCGTCACCGGGTGACTACAACGGCGAAGAAGAGTTCGTTTCCTCGCCCTGATGGTCACCACACGACCAAACAGCGATCCTGAGCCCGCAATTCGTGCCTCGATCGCCGTTGTAGTCACCCGGTGACCACGCGCCCATGTCTCACTAACCTCAGGAACTACGGCTAGGCGGCGCCGGCGCGCAGGACGCGGTCGCTCTGGATGGCGAACGTGCATTGCGCTTCGGAGAGGCCCAGGATCCCGATCAGCTGGCGGTCGACGTACAGCTGGCGGCACGGCACGCACAGGGCGCCGGGGATGGCGAAGAAGAGCCGCTCCTCGGAAGCGTCGCGGAAGGACGTGTCGAAGACGCTCGTCAGCAGGTTGCCGCCGCAGAAGCGGCAGCTCTCAGTCGACTGCGGGTCGTTCGCAAGTTCCTTCGCAGGACCACTGATCTGCTCGTCCACGGGCTGAGGATGGGATCAGGCCCCATCGGCCTCAATAGGAGGACGGGGTGGTTGCGACTGGTACCTGTCCAGTACCCCCGTGCGACGCTCAGACCAGCCGCACGACCTGCGCGGCGTTGCTCCAGAGGCGCTCGAGGCCGTAGTACTCGCGCTCCTCGGGAGCGAACAGGTGCACGATCACGCTGCCGTAATCGAGCAGCACCCATCTCGCCGCACCGCGTCCCTCGATCCCGAGCGGGCGGATCCCCTCGTCGCGGAGCTCGTCGGCGATCGCCCGGGCCAGGGCCTGCACCTGCCGGTCGCTGCGGCCGCTGCCGATGACGAAGTAATCCGCCATGGTCGTCACCTCGGTCGTCCTCAGCAGGACGATGTCGACCGCCTTCTTGTCCGAGGCGAGATCCACGATCCGATGCGCCAGCTCGCTCGGATCGATCTCGGTCAGGCTCTGCGCGCGATCCTGCAGGTCATCCTCCGCGTCGATACAGGCCTCGGTCGCTGATCAGCTCCTCGACGGCCCGGGGCACAAGGTACCGGATGGAGCGTCCCGCCGCCACCCGTCGCCGAATCTCCGAGCTGCTCACGTCGAGCGACGGTCCCTCGAGCAGGTGGATCCGGGCCTCGGCCGCCCCGAACCGCGCGCGGAGCGCGGCACGATCCGGAAACTCGGAGCCGGGCCGTGGCCCGACCGCCCATTCCGCCAGCTCCAGCAGCCGGTCCGGTTGCCGCCAGGCGTCGATCTCGGCGAGCGAGTCGGCGGCCATCACCAGCACCAGGCTGGCGCTGCCGTATGCGACGCGCAGCTCCTCCAGCGAATCGACCGTGTACGACGGCCCAGGCCGCTCCATCTCGATCAGCGACGGGTCGAGGAGCGGGTCGCCGGAGGTGGCCAGGCGGGTCATCATGACCCGGTCGGCGGCATTGCTGATCGACCGATTGCCCTTGTGCGGCGGTCGCGCGGCAGGCATCAGCAGCACGCGGTCGAGGCCCAGCGCATCGGCCGCCAGGGTGGCAAGCCACAGGTGGCCGACGTGCGGCGGGTCGAAGGTTCCGCCCAGGATGCCGATGCGCGTCGCGGACGCCGTCGCAGCCCGCTCGCCGGCCGGCTCGGGCGAGGTCGACTGCGGCGCGGCCGCCCGTCTGATCCGCGACGGAACCCGCGCACCGGCGCCGCTCATGGCTCGTCGCCCCATTCGAGCTCGACGATACCGATGCGAACCGTGGTCCCGTCGGTGGCGCCCTGGCGTCGCAGCTCGGCGTCGATCCCCAGCCGCTCCAGGGTGCGCTGGAATCGGTCGCGTGACTCGTCGTTGTTGAAGTCGGTGCGGGAGGCCGTGGTCTCGATGCGCCGGCCACGCACCCGGAGGCCGTCGCCCTCGGCGATCACCTGCCAACCGGCATCCAGCGGGTCGAAGCGGTGCACCAGGACAGCCTCCTCGGCGGGCGCGGCCGCCGCCAGGCGATCGGCCTCGTCGAGCGCCGCGGACAGCGCGGCGCGCAGCTCGCGCAGGTGCGTTCCGGCGTGCGCCGAGACGGCGATCGGATCGGCACCACCATTTCGGAGCACCGCCCGCAGCGCGGGCCACCGCTCATGCACGTCGGGCAGATCCTGCTTGGTGACGACCATCGGCATCGGTCGCTGCATGAGGCGGGGGTCATGCTCCGCCAGCTCGACCGCCACGGCACGCCACTCGCCCACCGGATCGGCGGCGGCGCCATCCACGACCGCCACCAGCACCCGCGTGCGTTCGACGTGCCGCAGGAAGTCGTGCCCCAGCCCTCGCCCCTCCGAGGCTCCCTCGATCAGGCCCGGCAGGTCGGCAATCACGACCCGCCGCTCGTCGTCCAGCTCGATCACGCCCAGGTTGGGCTGGGTCGTGGTGAACGGGTAATCCCCGACCTCCGGCGTGGCCGCGGTGAGCGCCGCCAGCAGCGTCGACTTGCCGGCGTTCGGCGCCCCCACCAGGCCGATGTCGGCGATCAGCTTCAGCTCCAGCTCGATCCAGCGCGACTCGCCGGGCTCGCCCTTCTGCGCATGCTTCGGGGCCCGCTGGGTGGCGGTGACGTAGTGGACATTGCCTCGGCCGCCGCGGCCCCCACGCGCCACGATGAGGCGCTCGCCGGGGGCCATCAGCTCGCCGAGGAGAGCGCCCGCCGGCGCCCCGCCGCTGGTGTCTCCCTCGGTCGCGATCCGCGCAATCGTCCCGGGTGGGACCGGCAGCACGACATCCGCCGCGTTGCGCCCGCGCGCCTTGCGACCGGCGCCCCGGCCGCCGGGCTTGGCCCGATGGTGCGGATGCTGGCGGAGGTCGCCGAGCGTCGTCATGCCAGCCTCGACCACGAGCACCACGTTGCCGCCTCGGCCCCCGTCCCCACCGTCGGGGCCGCCGCGCGGAACATGCGCCTCGCGGCGGAAGGAGGCTGACCCGTCGCCGCCGGCGCCACCGGCCGCCAAGATCCGGACCTGGTCAGCAAACATCGGGCACCGATGATAGCAACGGGGTCAGGCAGTCCCGACGGAGGCGCCCCATCAGGGGCACGAACTGGACCGTCCTAGAGGTAGCGCAGCGGGTTGACCAGCACCCCGTCGACGATGACGCTGAACATGACATGCGGGCCGGTACACGTCCCGGTGCAGCCGACGCCAGCGATCCCCTGGCCGACGGTGACGGTCGCGCCGGCCGCGACCCACAGGCTGCCGAGGTGGTTGTATTCGGTGACGATTCCGTTGCCGTGGTCGATGGCGATCACCAGCCCGCCGCCGTTGCCCTTCCAGCCCGACCAGGTGACGACCCCGGCGGCGGAGGCGATGACGCTGTTGCCCGTCGGCGCGGCGATATCAAGGCCGAGGTGGTACGAGCTGTAGTACTGCGTGATCTTGCCGCCGGCGACCGGCCATGCGAGCTGGCCCGTTCCGACGATCGGTGCCGGCTTCACGTAGCGCGGGCGGGGCACCGGGGGCGGCGCGGGTGGAGCGACCGGGGTGGGCAGCGGCGTCGGCTCCGGGAGGAAGGCGGGCGCCCGGCGCTCGAGCCACGGGTCCGGCGCCTCAGGGTCGGGAATCAATTCGAAACGGAGGCTGCGTGGGTCGAGGGTGACACCATCGGCACCGCGCGCGACGGAAATGACGTTGAACGGGAAGGCGAGGTGGCTGCCTTCAGCTGCCCCGACACCGGCGACGTCGAGCCCCGCCTTGACCGTGACGGCCAGCAGCGCCAGAACGGCGAGATGTGAAACCGCTCGTGCAGTCGGACGCTCGTCGGTCGAACGGCGCGACCGCCGTCGCTGATCGGGCAATAGAGACGCTCCCGCGGTTCCTGTTGGTTGCTGCTCGCGCGACCTGCTCCTCCCCCCACCGACCGGGGCGCACGAAGCGCCGGTCGAAAGTCGTGCCCGGGGATGGTACCCCGGGTTTTCCACAGAGGTCAACCCCCCGGACGGTACCCCGGACGCTCCCAGCAGGCACCGTCGGCTCGCTCAGGGGCCCTCGGTCGTCAGCTGCAGCGGCGCCGAACCGAGATCGGTGAGCGGCACCTCGCCGTCGGCGAGGGTGATCCAGACCACCCCGCGATCGGATGCCGGCACGGTCAGCGGGAGCACGAGCTCAACCGATTCACCCGGTGCCAACGGTGGGATGGAGACGCCGACATCGGTCAGCTCAGCCGGTGCGCGACGCAGGTAGGGCTGCTCGCTCGCCTCCCATCCGAAGAGCACCGTCAGGCCGACGGGCCAGGTGCTCGTTCCGGTGTTGACGAAGCGCACCGGTAGTCCGGCCGCGAGCTCCCCCGCCCCAACCCTGGGGGGCCAATACGGAGGCCCTGTCCCGGCGACCGGCTGAGGGGCGATCCCCGCCGCGCCGTCCGGCAGGATGGCGTCGAAGCGCACCGCCAGGGGCCGATGCGTGAAGTAGGCCGCCAGCGCCGTGGCGATCCCCTGCGCCGCGGCCGCCTGCCCGGCAGGGGATGCCAGCAGGTCATGCTCCGCCGGCAAGGTGATTGAGCCGACCTCGGTCAGGACCGCCGGCATGAGGGCCCCGCGGGTCGGCTGCTTGACCGGGTCCGGGCGTTCTGGGGTCGTCTCGAACAGGGGCGGCGCGACGATGAACAGGTTCACCGCCGAGATGCCGCGGTCCTGCCGGTCGTAGGTCGCGACCGGATCCAGGGCGGCCACCACCCCGTCCTGGACGAGCTGGGCCAGGCGCTGTGTGGCGGTCGGACCCCAGGGTGTCTCATCGGTCCAGTAGGTCTGGGTGGCCGCGATCTCGAAGACGACCCCATCCTGGGTGATGGAGTTGATGTGAATGCTGACCAGCAGGTCGGCGCGGGCCAGGTTGACCAGGTCCAGGCGTGCCTGCAGCTCATCGCGGGTGCGGATCTTGCCATCGGCATCGAAGCCGGCCTCGCCGTCGCCGTTGACGTCGCGGAACGGCGGCCCGGTGCATCCGTGAGCCGCGTCGACATCCCCGGCGAGCGCGACGTCGGTGGTCCGGGTCATGACCACGGTGATCCCCTGGGCCTCCAGCAGGCGCCTGAGCTCGAGGCCGATGGCCAGCGTCATCATCTTCTCCGAGAGCGCGACGCCGCGCTCCAGCGGGTCGGCCACGCCCCAGTCCAGGCAGCCGCCGTGGCCGGGGTCGATGGCCACCACGATCGCCCCCGGGTTCGGGCCGTACACGACGCTGTCCGAGCCGGGAGCCGGCACCACCTCTCCGACGGGGGGGCTGGATACAGCGGATACAGAAGGCTGGACCGATGCGACCGAGCCGCTCGGGCCGGGAGACGCCGGTGTACAGGCGGCCAGCAGCAGCAGCGCGCCGAGCAGCGCCGCGGGGCGGCGGTGTGCTCGGTTGGTCATGGCGCGCCCGAAGGTCAGCGCTCGGAGGCTTCGACGCTCTTGCTGAGCGAGACGAGGAACTCGGCGTTGTTCTTCGTCTTGCCGAGCCGCTGCATGAGCAGCTCGATCCCCTCGTTGGGGCCGACCGCGCTGAGCATGCGCCGCATCGTCCACGTCATTTTCAGCGTGTTTTCGTCGAGCAGCAGCTCCTCGCGGCGGGTGCCGGAGCGGAGGACGTCGATGGCCGGGAAGATCCGCTTGTCGCTCAGCTTTCGGTCAAGCGCCAGCTCCATGTTGCCGGTCCCCTTGAACTCCTCGTAGATGACGTCATCCATGCGCGAGCCGGTGTCCACCAGGCAGGTGGCGATGATCGTCAGGCTGCCGCCGTTCTCGATGTTCCGCGCGGCGCCAAAGAAGCGCTTGGGCGGGTAGAGAGCGACCGGGTCGACGCCGCCGGAGAGGGTCTTGCCCGACGCCGGCAGGGCCAGGTTGTAGGCACGCGCCAGGCGGGTGATCGAGTCGAGCAGGATGACCACGTCGCGGCCGGTCTCGACCTGTCGCTTGGCGATCTCCAGGCACATCTCGGCGACGCGGGTGTGGTTCTCGGTCGGCTCGTCGAAGGTCGAGGCGTAGATCTCGCCCTTCACGCTGCGGCTCATGTCGGTGACCTCCTCTGGCCGCTCGCCGATGAGGGCGACCATGAGGTAGGCCTCCGGGTAGTTGTCGGTGATCCCGGCCGCGATGTGCTTGAGGACGGTGGTCTTGCCCGCCTTGGCCGGGGAGAGGATCAGGCCACGCTGTCCCTTGCCGATGGGGCTGATCAGGTTGATCAGGCGCTGGGTGAGGTTCTTCTGATCCGTCTCGATGTCGAACATCTCGTCGGGGAAGACCGGGACGAGCGTATCGAAGTACGGTCGTCGCCGCGCGGTGTCCGGGTCGACGCCGTTGACGGTATCGACGCGGAGCAGGCCCCAGTACTTCTCCTGGTCCTTGGGCGGCCGCGTCTGACCCTCGACCTTGTCGCCGGTGCGCAGCCCAAAGCGCCGGACCTGCGAGGAGCTGACGTAGATGTCGTCGTTGGACGGCATCACGCCGTGCCGGCGCAGGAAGCCGAATCCCTCGTCGACGATCTCCAGGATCCCGGTCGCGAGCCCCGGCTGGCCGTTCTGCTCCTGTCGCGGCTGTGACGGCGTCAGCGGGACGACGTCGAGAAGCTTGAGGACGAGGTCGGAATGGTCGAGCGCGTCGGCACCCTCCACGCCCATCTCGGTGCCCAGCTCGCGCAGCTCCTCCAGGCTCCGGGCCTGGAGCTCGGCCAGATTCCAGCTCTCATCCGTCTCGTCGCCCTCGCGCGGGAAGGGACCCGTAAAGATCGACGAATAGCCGCCGGTGGCGTAGTTGTTGCGGCGGCCCTGGAAGACCGGGCGCGGCGCCTGGCGTCGCGGACCTCCGCCGTCGGGTCGTCGTCGCGGGCGGCCGCGGCGCTGGGAGCGTGAGTCGTCGTTCATGGACGGCTCGAATGGGTGTGCTTCATGGATAGCCTGTGACCTCGATGGAGATTGGGCCAGAGTGGCAAGCGGCGCTCACGGGCGAGGGTCCGAGGGATCCGCGCTGGGGCGTTGCGCTGTCGCGGGGGACGCGCGGCCGGATGACCGGTCAGACCTTGCGGGTCCCTGCGCGTGTGGTGATGTTGGGCCCACCGTAACCGCTCATCTCGCCGATGAGCTTGGCCCGGATCTGACGCACGACCGGTCGCCAGTCGAGGGAATCATACCCGAGATGCGCAACAACCTGCTCGGCGTTCCACGACATGCCCCGACCCCACGCTCGGCGCAGCGTCTCACCGGCCGCCGCGCTGCGCCACCAGGCGTCGCCATGCTGGGCTTCCAGTGCGTCGGTGAGCGCGGCGTCGAACATGAAGCAGCGGAGGTAGTTGGCGGCATACATTCCGTCGTCGATGCCCAGGTAGCGCTCCTCGGGCTCCCGCACCCCGATGAGCAGGCCGACCAGGCCGGCGTAGGTGGCCCGCTGGAGTGACGCCTCGCCGCCGCGATGCATGCGCAGCTCGTGCAGGTGGTTGGCGACGAGCCTTCGGACCGTGACCAGGTGGTAGAGCGCGTAGAAGTCGGCGAAGGCGATGGCCTGCTCGGTGGGCATGCCCAGGTGCTCGCTGAGCCAGGCGGGCTGCGCCAGGAGGCGCTCGACGGTCATGGCGTAGCCCTCGGTGACGCTTCCGTCGCCGAGCTCGCGGAGCGAGATGGGCAGGCGCGGGTCGACGTGCAGGAAATGCTCCAGGTGGCCCGCTTCGTGCATGACCTTTCCGAAGTCATGCCAGCCGCCGCTCGGCTGCATCACCAGGCGGACGTCGCGCGGGGCGTTGATGACGGCGACGAATGGACGCGGGTCCTTGTTGGGGCGAGCCTCGACATCGAGTGTGGCTCCGCGTTGCCCGCGCAGCTTGATCCCGAGGCCCGCCAGGGTGGCCTCCAGCACGGAGAGCAGCCGCTTGCCGTCGAACCAGTGATCCCAGCCGCTGCCGCGCAGCAGGTACCACAGGTCGGCGAGGCTGGCATCCCCCTGCTCGATCTCGATGCGGGCCAGGTAGCGTCGCAAGGCCGCGAAGTACGGCGTCTCCGATTCGGCCAGCAGGTCGCGCATCTCGGCTCCCAGGGCATCCGGATCGAAGCCGCGGGTCGTCCTGATCAGGTCGACGTAGTCGGCATATCCCAGCTCGGTCGCGAGCGCCCCGATCTGCTCGAATCGCTCGAGGCGGGCCGGGTTGAGGGCCTCCTCGGCCTCCAGGTACGAGGCGAACAGCGCGTTGCGCTCGGCGCGGCCACTGATCTCGCTGATCCGGTTGCGGAGCGCCCGGTACGGGATCGGCTCGCCACGCCAGACGACGACGGCGCTCGCCTCGGCCGTCCCGACGGCGTCGGTCAGCGGGGCGATGCGGCGCTCGATGTACCCGTCCGTGGCGAATGCCAGCAGGGCGCGGTTGCCGGCGTCATCGGCGCCACCCGCGTCAAGCAGGTTGCGAAGGGCATCCACCGCATCGCGGCTGAAGAGCGCAGCGTGCCGCTCGTAGATCGGGGCGAGGGCGAGCTGGTCACGCAGGCCGGCGCCGTGCTGGTACCGCTCCTCCTCGCGCTCGCCGAGGAACGCTCCGACGTCGCGCTCGTAGGTCGACCGGTCGAAGGCCGCCCGGCGGGCAGCGGGCGCGCGTGCGCTCATCGGCTCAGGAGTTGCTCTCGGCGACCGGAACGGCAGGGGCCTCCACCGCGGCCGGCGCGGTG
>CAZDAV010000035.1:0-9311 GCA_964503725.1 uncultured Steroidobacteraceae bacterium | reverse complement strand
CGCCGTCCTCACAACGCCTGCCGACACGCACGTCGGCGCGAACCCGGAGTCTACGGCTGCGACGGATGACTGTCAACCGCGGGCGTGCGGATTCACGCGTCCTGGCCGGCTGTCCGCGGCCTATCATCGGCCTCGTACCCTCCCCACGGTAGTGCCCCCACTTCGGAGATTCGGATGGAGCCTCGGACAGCCAGGCGGCCCGGTGCCGGCCTCGGCTCCGTCATCGTTGCGGCCGGCCTGCTCGCGGCGCTCCTCCTGGGATCCGGCGTGGGCACCGGCAGCGCGGCGGAGGTCCCGCCACCCTCCGGCGGCTTCTACATCCAGACCTCGGGCCCGAGCGCGGGGGCCGGGATCGGTGATTGGTACAGCTCCAACACCGCTGGTGCCGGGAATGGCTACAACTACCTCGTCATCACCGTGCCGTGTGGCTGGCCGCCCGCCACACCCCTGTATGTCGACCTGTTCAGCCCCGAGATGAACGCCGCCGGCGCGCTGGCCTCCAGCGATGAGCCGCGGGGAAGCGTCAGCGACTCGACGGAGTTCGAGCTGTACGGGCCGAACGCATCGGTCGGCGCCCCTCCCAGCTACGACGTACCCGGGCCCGGCGCGCCGCTCTCGCTCGGGGCGACGACATACATACCGCAGCCCGCCCCCGAGGTGTGGGTGCGCTTTGCGACGCTCCCGGCGGCCTGCGGCACCTACGTCCTCCGCTCTGAGGTGATCGGCGAAGGCGACGACGACAACGGGTGGCGCGTCCGCGTCGGCACCGATAACGACATGGACCCAAGTACCCTCCCGCCGATCACCGACGACCTCGACGGGTTGCCGGGCACGAATGACGAGATCATCATCGGCCAGGATCAGATCACCTACCAGCACAGCACCCTCGGCGTTGCCTGCCTGACCCTGTTCGAGTATGTGAGCCCGGGCCAGGCTTCGGTGACCTTCCATAACTACGACATGGATGGCAACACGCGCGTCACCTATTACCGGCCAACCGAGGCCTTCGACCCGATGGGTCAGACCGGCGGAACAGGCGGAACGCTGTCGCCCAATGCAGGCTGGAATGGCGGCGTGGGGCTGGCGCGCGGCGGCGACACGATTTTGAACCCCGAAACCGGCTGGTGGCGGATCGTGACCTGTCTGTCCGCCGTCAACCAGTTCATCCAGGAGGCCCAGGACGGCATCGGCGCCTACTTCAGCCAGCCGCCCACGCCGGCCCTGTCGATCGCCAAGACCGACGGCCTGACGGTGGCGCCCGCCGGCGGCGATCTCATCTACGGCGTCACCGTCACCAACACCTCGAGCGGTCCGACGGCCGGTGCCGCGCTGGCGGTCGTCGTCACCGACACGCTCCCAACGAATACGACCTTCGGGGGTTGCGCGATCACGGCGCCGGCCAGCGGGACCTGCGGCGAGAGCGGTGGCGTGGTGACGGCCACGCTCAACAATTGGATCGACGCCGGCGACAGCGCGGAGGTGGAGATCACCGTCACCGTGGACCTGGCCGCAACCGGAACGGTGACGAACGACGTGAGCGCCGTGTTCGAGGATGCGCTCAGCAATCCATTCCCGGGGGTGAGCGCCTCCGACGTCGACACGGTCGGGCCGCCGGTCGCCACGGCCACGCCGACCCCGACGCCCGCTCCCACCCCGCCCCTGCCCGATACCGGCATCGGGGACGTCGGCTCCGACGAGCCGGGGGTGCCGGTGGTTGGTGCGCTGCTGGGCTGCCTGCTGGTGGCGCTGCTCGGACTCGGATCGCTCGCGGCCGGCCGCCGGCGCCGCGCTCGCTAGCGCTCGACCGCTACTCGCGCTGGAATGCGAGCTCGATCGCCAGGCTGAGGGTGGCGCCCGGCGCGAGCAGGTGAAGGGCACCCGGCTCACCGTTCAGCAGTCGGCGCAGGCCGTGCGGCGCGTGGGTCTGCGGCTCCAGCGCAATCGCCTCGTGCCCCTGCGGGCTGGCGGCGACGATCCATACGCCGGCGTCGGAACGGGCTCGGAGCGACGCGGTGATGCCGAGCGCCGGCCAGCGCAGCTCAACGGCCGGGTCGCCGACACCGAGCCACGCGGCGTCGAGGTCGTCCGGCATCGGGCGCATGCGGCGCAGGTCGAAGGAGCCGGAGACCGGTATCAGCTCCGCCCACGGGTCGGTGTTCGAGGGGACGACGCGCGAGGCGTTGATGCGGACCTCGAGCGGGCGCAGGAACCACGGATGCAGTCCGAGCCCGGCGGGCATCGGGGTCCGTGAGCGATTCGTCAGCGATTGCTGGATGGTGAGGACCGTGTCGTGGATCGCGACGCGCATTTGGCAGTCGTACCGCCAGGGCCAGCCGTCACCCCCGGCTCGGACCTGGAGCGCCCCATCCGCCCGCGTCCGCCAGTGCGTGTCGTACACCTGGCCGTGGATCGCGGACCCGTCGCGAAAGTTCGACATGACGGCGACCCGCCGTCCGGCGACCTCGGTGTCGGCGGCCGCGATCCGGTTGCACCAGGGTGCCATGACGTAGGCGCCCCACTGGAACGGATCCCGCGCGTGCTGCGACGCATCAGAAGGCGTGCGCAGCAGGTCCTCGCCGAAAACCCGGAGTCGGTGGATCCGGGCCCCGACGTCCGGCAGCAGTTCGACATGGATCGGTCCGTCAGCGACCGTGATGGTTCCCACGCCGGCGGAGCGACCGCGCCCGCGACCGGCGCCCGTCACCCGGCCAGGGTCATGACGCGGTCCGGGCGGAGCAGGAACGGTGGCAGCACGGCGGGCAGGTTGGAGAGCGGCAGGACGTCCGGATGGAGGTCGATCCCGAGCACGTCGCGCATGAACGCCCGCCGTTGTCCGACGCGATCCCAGAGGTCCGGGAAGCTCTCGGCCAGCGTCTCGCGGAGCGTTGCGTCGGCCAGCGCGATCCCATCCTCGATGTTCGTCGTGAAGTACGGGCCGCCGGTCGCGGGAATGATGTCCACCTGCATGACCATTCCCGAGCGGAGCTCGATGCTGCTGCCGGGGCCGACCGGCGAGTTCACCCATTCGTCGAGGTGCAGCTGGTGACCGGGATTGAGGGAGATTCCGAAGAACGGGTCGCCGAGCCGGCTGTCGATGATCTCCTGCAGCGCACCGCCGGTGACGCCCACCCGCAGCGCGCCATACCACTCGGCCACGGCCTCGAAATACGGCCCGACCAGGCGGTCGACGTAGTCGCCGATCTCCTCCGGCAGCTCGGGCGCAACCTCCGATCGCTCCAGGATCGGAGGCTCGACAGGTGTGAGGCGAGCAGATGGCATGAAGGTCAGCCCCCTGCCGGAGCCCACGGACGCGCATCGGGCGCCCCGCGCTCGACGACGTAGAACCGGTTCGCCTGCACCGTCAGCCAGGGCCCCGTCTCAGCGTCGGGCCACCGCACCCTGACCTCGGCCTGGTCGGCGGCGTCGAGGCCGAAGTGGACCCAGCCAAGCTGTCCGCCGGCGTGCCCGCCACCGACGGTCACCTCCCGCCACGTGGTGCGGTCATCGGTCCTGACCTCGATCCAGGCGCCGATCGCGTTGCGGTTCGGCCCCGGCTCGCGAAGGTCCAGCGCGATCCAGTTGCCCATCGCGGCGGGGGCGTCGACGGCACCCCAGCCGACATTGCGCCAGAGCTTCACGTTCTCGCGCCGATTGACGACGATCAGGTCCAGCATGCCGTCGAGGTTGAAATCGGCGAGGGCGGCACCGCGGGCACGCGCGAAGCTCAGGATCCCGGCGACATCGGCTTGCTCGAGGAAGGTCCCGTCCGCCTGCCCCAGCAGCAGGTTGCTTGGATCCTGCGCCGCGTAGTCGACCATCGCCTCGACGTTGCCCTTGGACACGAAGAGGTCCATGAAGCCGTCGTTGTTCACGTCCTGAAACTCGGCGTGCCACGCGGTGGAGAGCAGGTCGACGTCCCCGGCGAACGGTCGGTTGGCCGCTGCGCCACGCTCGACCGCAATGTTGTGGAACCGCGGCTGGGCGGCTCCATCGGTCAATGTCTGGAGCTTGTTGTCGCCCTGGCTGGTGAGGTAGATCTCGGGCAATCCGTCACCGGTGAGGTCCTGGCTGGCGATCCCCATGCCCCAGACCTTCACCGTCTGCCAGCCCTCGGCGTGCGTCCACAGCCGCGGCGGCTCGCCGGCGGTCATGCGCCATAGCTGCTCCTCGCCCGCCCCGAACTCGCTGTAGTAGTGGCGGTCGTTGGAGACCCGCAGGTCGCGCCGGCCTGACCGATCCCAATCGCTGAAGAGCATCGAGAGAGCGCACCACGCCGGCCGCAGAGTGAGGCTGGCCCCGAACCCGTCGCCCATCGCATTCGGCCGTACCAGCTCGTTGTCGTAGCAGAGGCGATCGATGTCGTCGCTCTCCTCGTTGCGGTAGTTGCCGAACGCCACGGTTGGCCATCCGGCGGACGCCTCCCAGGTGGCGCTGAAGGCGGTGGTCCAGACATCGCCCCCGTCGAGCCCCCACGCGGCGGTGGCCGCCTCGAATCGACAGTCGCCCAGGCCCCGCAAGAGAACGTTGCCACCGATACGGAGCACCGCCAGGTCGGTGAACCCGTCGCCGTCGATATCGAGTGGATAGGCGCCGGTGACCTGGGTCAGATCGGTTGCCGGATCGGGTAGATGGCTGAAGCGCAGGGCGCCTGCCACCTCGCTCTCGTTGCGGTACAGCGCCGCGGGCTCGGCGCCGCCGGCGAGGTAGACCTCCTGGCTGCCGTCGTCGTTGCAGTCGAAGACGGCCACGCCGCCCCCGACGAAGAACGAGAAGTCGCCGTCGTAGCGGTGGTCGATGCCGGCAGCGGCCGCCTCCTCGACGAAGAGCGGCGAGACCGCCGCGGCCTTGGAATCGAAGGGTGGCAGACGGACAAGGAATGCCACGGTCAGGAGGGCGATGATGGACAGGCCGATGGCTCCGACGGCCAGTGCCGCCCGGCGCGTCATGGCTCCTCGGTGCGCTGGACGCCTGCGGTCACGGGACGCGCTGCGCAGCCTCGAATATCCGCTCGATGACCCGCAGGTTGGCGACCGCGTCCTCCGGCGGAACGGGGGTCGGCAGGTCGTCGAGGATCGCGGCCGCGAACGCCTCCACCTCGGCGGTGTACGGGTCCTTGGTCTCGAACGTCAGCACCTCGGTGCTGGGGTCGACCGGTGGGTCGCCACCGGCGGTCACGAACACCTGCGTCGGACGATCGGGAGGGATGTTGAACGGGATGCCGACGGAGATGCGGCCGTCGGTCCCGTAGACGTGGACGCGTTGGTCATCCTCGGCACGGGTCGAGCAGGTGAAGGTGGCCACCCCGTCGCCGAACTCCATGATGGCGCTGGTCAGGATGTCGACCCCGGTCGTGGGGTCACGGGTCATCGACGCCTCGACGCGGGTCGGCTCGGCGCCGAACAACATCCGCGACAGGTTGACGGAGTAGCACCCGACGTCGAACAGCGCGCCGCCTCCCGCATCACGGATGTTCCGGATGTTGGTCGGATCGTCGTTGAAGTACGAGAACCAGCTCTGCACGGCCGCGAGGCGGCCGATGCGCCCCGACGAGACGATCTCCTGCACCGCCGTCCACGACGGATGGTGGCGATACATGAAGCCCTCCATCAATCGACGACCCTGGTCCCGGAAGACGTCGACCATCGTCTGCGCATCGGCGGCCGTCATGGCCAGCGGCTTCTCGCACAGGACGTGCTTGCCGGCGCGCGCGGCGGCAATCGACCATTCGGCGTGGAGATGGTTCGGCAGCGGGATGTAGACCGCGTCGACCTCCGGGTCGGCGAGCAGCGCCTCGTACGAGGCGTGCGCAGTCGGGATGCCGAACTCGTCGGCAACGCTGCGGGCCCTGGGCGCATCGCGCGAGGCGATCGCGACGACCTCGACGCGGTCGGCCCTCTGCATGCCCGGCACGACCTTCTTCCGCGCGATGTCGGCGGTCGACAGGATGCCGATCCGGAGCACGCTCATCCGGTCAGCCCCACGAGGTCTCGGTGACCGGGCGGAAGGCGAGCTCGAGGATCCGATGGGTCCGCGGGCGCGTGAGCGCGAACATCACGGCCTCAGCCACGTCATCGGGCTTCATCATGCCGGCCAGCTGCGGCATCTCGGGGGTCCGTCCGCGACCCATGGCGAAATCGGTCGCCACCCCTCCGGGACAGATGTTGGTGCAGCGGACGCCCTGCTCGCGCAGTTCGTGATCCAGCGCGCTGGTGAGCCCGACCTGGGCGAACTTCGAGGCGCAGTAGACCGCCTCGTACGGCAGGCCCCGACGCCCGGCCTCGCTGGCGATCATGACTAGGTCGGCCGATGAGCTTTGCACGAGATGCGGCAGGGCGGCGCGCACCGAGTAGATGGCCCCCTTCACGTTGACGTCGATCATCTCCTCGATCTGCTCCGCCGGCAGGTCGAGGAACGGTCCATAGGCACCCACCCCGGCATTCACGACCAGGATGTCCAGGCGACCGAAGCGGTCGACGGTGGCCGCCACCAGCGCCTCGAGCGATGCGGGATCGCGAACGTCACAGGGACGCGCGACTGCCCCCTCGATACCAAGGTCGTCGCCGCTGCGCGATCCGAGGCCGAGCCGCACACCGGCCGTGGCGAGCGCTGCGGCGATCGAGGCTCCGATGCCTCGACTTGCACCGGTGATGAGCGCGACGTTGCCTTCCAGGCTTTGCATGGGGAGTCCCTCCGTATGGGCGCTATCACCCGCGAGCAGCTGATGGCGGGCTCGGCGACGGCGATGGCCCGTTACGATCCGGCCCTTGACTCGGCCGCCGCGATTCTGAGTCTACGGCGCAGACCGCGCCATGTGCGACGCGCCGCGCGATAGGATCTTGTCGCGGGGACGCTTTTGGTCGTACTCTGCACCATTAACGAGTCCCCCACAGTTGGAGGGTTGAGCCGAGTCACGATCCATCCTGCTCCCTCCTGCCCGGACCCCAGGTGATGCGGTCGTGGCTGAACGAGCCATTCAGTCGATCGGTTACCGTCATTCCACAGAAGGAGTCACCCATGTTGCTTCCTCGCACAGTGGCGATCCTCCCCGTCATCGCGCTCCTCGTCGCGGCCTGCACCCCAGCCGCGAGCGGCTCGGCGGCAGCAGGCGAGTGCACCGTCGGGGTTTCCTGGAACAACTTCCAGCAGCCGCGCTGGGCGCGGACCGACAAGCCGGCCATGCAGAAGGCGATCGAGGACGGTGGCGGGACGTTCATTGACGCCGATGCCAACCTCGACAGCCTTCAGCAGCTGACCGACATCGACGGCATGATCGAGCAGGGCGCGGATGTCCTGGTGCTGCTGGCCCAGGACGGCACGGCCATCCTGCCGGCCCTCGACAAGGCAGCGACGGCAGGCATCCCGGTCATCGCCTACGACCGACTTCTCGAAGACCCGGACGTGCTGTACCTGACCTTCGACAACCAGGGAGTCGGCGTCATGGAGGCCGAGGCCATCCTGGCCGAAGTGCCGACCGGCAACTACGTCGTCATCAAGGGCGACCCGGGTGACGCCAACGCCGCATTCCTCCGTGAGGGCTTCGACGTCGCCGGGCTCCAGGACAAGGTCGATGCTGGTGACATCACCATCATCTACGAGGAGTTCACCGACGCCTGGTCGACGGAGAACGCCGAGATCAACATGGATGCGGCCATCCAGATTGCCAAGGCCGATAACATCGAGATCGATGCCGTCCTCTCGGAGAACGACAGCATGGCGCTCGGCGTCGTTGCCTCGCTCACCAAGGAAGGACTGCAGGGGACGGTCCCGGTCAGCGGCCAGGACGGCGACTTCGCCAACCTGAACAACGTGGCCAAGGGCCTTCAGTTCGTGGACGTCTGGAAGAACAGCTTCGCACTGGGCCAGACGGCCGGTGAGGCCGCTCTCCAGCTGTGCGCTGGCAAGACCAACGCAGAGGTGGTAGCTCCGGACGACCTCGGTGACGTCGAACCGGCCAGCGGGCTGGCGACCGAGGACTTCGAGACCCCCGGTGGCAACACCGTCAAGGCGATCATCCTGACGCCGACCCCGGTCACGTTCGACACGCTCGACCTGGTGGTCGACAGTTGGATCCCCAAGGCCGAACTCTGCGCCGGCGTCGAAGACCCGACTCCAGCGGCCTGCGAGTAACCCCTCAGTCCCTCGATGTACTGGCGCCCTGCGTCGCGAATGCGCGACGCAGGGCGCCCTCGCTTTCCCCACATGAGGACGCGGCCGGATGACTGACATCACCGCAACCGCACCCGACGCCGTCCAGACCAGCAAGCGTCCACCGCTGGGCGGTCGCTTTGCGGCCCTGGAGATCGACCTGCGCCTGTTCGGCATGCTGGTGGCGCTGGGCCTGATCCTCGCCTACTTCGGAATCAGGACCGGGGGCACCTTCCTCAGTCCCTCGAACCTCGTCGTTCTCTCGATCCAGGCCGCGGTAGTGGCCGTCATGGCCACCGGCATGGTGCTGGTCATCGTTTCGCGCAACATCGACCTCTCGGTGGGCTCGACGGTGGGCCTGGTGTCGATGACGTACGCGATGCTCATGACCGAGTGGATGCCCGACCTCGGCTTCCGATTCGAAACCGGATACATGTGGATCGTCGCGCTCGCGATCGGCCTGGGGCTCGGCGCCGCGGTCGGGGCGTTCCAGGGCTTCGTGATCGCCTACATCGGCGTCCCCTCCTTCATCGTCACCCTGGGTGGCCTCCTGTCGCTGCGCGGCGTGGTGTGGGTGCTCTCCGAGGGGGCCGCAAAGTCAGGCCTGGATGACACATTCCAGCTGCTCGGGGGCGGTGCGATCGGTTCGATCGGCGGTACGGCCACGTGGGCGATCGCAGCCGCTGCGGCGCTCGGCACCGTGGCGTTGCTCATCAACGGGCGGCGGCAGCGACGTCGGTTCGGGTTCCCGGTGCGGCCCAAGTGGGCCGATGCGCTGCTTGCCATGGTCGGCGTCGCCGCCGTGCTGGGCCTGGCCGCCTTCTTCAATGCCAACGTCTGGCCCGAGGGCCTTGCGACGCGGTACGCCGCCACGCATGGCATCACCGAGCCGCCGGGCGGGCTGAAGATCCCGGTGGGCATCCCCTGGCCGGTCATGCTCGTCATCGGGGTGACCCTGGTGATGACCTACATCGCCACGCGGCGACGCTTCGGCCGCAATGTCTTCGCTATCGGCGGCAACCCCGAGGCAGCGGAGCTGGCCGGCATCAACACCCGGTGGACGATCCTGAAGGTGTTCAGCCTGATGGGCCTGCTGTGCGGCATCAGCGCAGCGATCGCGGCCGCGCGCCTCAACGGCTCCACCCTCGACATCGGGCAGGGCAACG
>CAZDAV010000034.1:1812-9383 GCA_964503725.1 uncultured Steroidobacteraceae bacterium | reverse complement strand
GAGCCGGTCGATGCCCCACTCGCCGACCGGGTCGAGTGGGCGACCTTCTCGATCCTGACCACCGCCGGGCGGTTGGATGAGAACGCGTTCCTGGAGCGAATCTACGCCCTCTTCCCGGGCCTCGAGGCCCCCGACGAGGAGCTGGTGCGGGCGTGCCTGGCGGCGTACGCCGTCGTCGGTGAGCGCGGCGTGCTGCGCAGCGAGGAGGAGCTCGCCCGACGGAGCGACGATCACGCCCGGATCATCGGCACGCTGGTTGACTACGGCCATCGGCTGGGGCTGCGCGCCTGGGTCGGACGGCGCGAGCACGATCGCCCGTATGCGGGGGCCACGCTCGTGGAACGCCTGCGCGAGGACGAGCGCCGCGCCTACCTGCCGCTGATCGTGCGCGCCCCCGCCGAGCCGCTCGCCGCGCTGGATGCGATCTGGTACGTCCGCGGGCGGATGGCCTTCATGTTCGACGTCCAATGGACGGCGATGCTCGGCGAGCCGATCCTGGCGCGAGGTCGCCAGATCGAGCCGACAGAGCAGCAGGCCCGCTTCTGCGTCTTCCCGGCGGAGCGAACCGAGCTGCTGCGGCTGAAGCTCGACCGATCGCCGTGGCTGCGTGCCGAGGTCGCCCGCCAGAACTGGCATTTCCTGAAGTGGCAGCACCTCGAGGTCCTCGCCGCACGCGACGGTGCCAGCCTCGAATGGCTCGAGCCGATCCTGGGCCTCGACCCGCTGATCGAGCGGGGCGGCGAGCAGCTCACGATGTTCGGGGAGTAGGTCTCTCGCCCTTGGCGGTGCGGCGTAGACTTTGCCCGGGAGTGCCGTGGTTCCCCCCCGCGGCACTCCCACTGCCAGCCTGCTGAGCTCGGATCAGGCTCCCGGGCTCGCCTTCCGGCTCGTGCGCCGACCGAGGACGCGGCGCACCACGGCCATCACCTCTTCGACGTACGGCTCTCCCTGCCCCGTCCGGATGGCATGGGTCAGGCAGCCGTCGATGTGGTCCTCCAGCAGCAGGAGCGCGACGCCGTCGGCCGCCGCGGTCATCGCCTCGACCTGCTGCAGGATGTCCAGGCAGTAGGCCTCCTCCTCGACCAGCCTCGCGATGCCGCGCGTCTGGCCCTCGATCCGGCGCAGCCGGTTGAGCAGCTCGCGGCGATCCCTGGTGTACGCGTGGCGGAAATGGTCGGCATGACCGGGGTTACTGCTCATACTCGGGGGCAGTATGCAGATCGGCGCCGTCTTCGGTCAACGGCGGCGCCGGGGCGCCGCGGCGGATCACGCTACGATGCCCGAGCGATGCCCGATCCTGACCGACACGAGCTGATCCAGCCGCTCGAACGCGTGCTGGTCGTCTTCAGCCATCCCGATGACGCTGAGTTCAGTGCCGCCGCCACCATCGCCCGGCTGACGGCCGCCGGCGCGCGCGTCGACTACGTGGTGACGACCGATGGCGGCAAGGGAACCGAGGATCCCGCCGTCACCTCCATGCAGCTCGCCGCCATGCGCAGCGCCGAACAGCGGGCGGCGGCCGACCTGCTCGGAGTCACCGACATCGTGCACCTCGGCTATCCCGATGGGGCGCTGACGCCCAGCCTCGATCTGCGGCGCGACATCGTGCGCCAGATCCGCCGATTCCGACCCGACCTGGTGATCGCCCAGAACTCGGTGCGGCGGCAGGATCGCAACCTGTTCATCGGGCATCCCGATCACCTCGCCACCGGAGAGGCGACGCTGGCCGCCGTCTACCCCGCGGCGCGCGACCGCCTCAACTTCCCGGAGCTGCTGTCCGAGGGCCTGGAGCCGTGGAAGGTGCGCCAGGTGCTGGTCAGCGGCGTGGAGCGGCCGAACCTGTTCGTCGATGTCGGCGCCACGCTCGAGATCGGCCTTCAGGCGCTCTTCTGCCATGCCAGCCAGATCTCCGATCACGCCGCGGTCGAGGAACGGGTGCGAACGCGAGCGGCCGAGCTGGGCGCGGCGGCCGGCCTGCAACTGGCCAATGCCTTCCTCTCGATCGTGATCGAATGATGGCGAGGCAGCTCGGATGATGCGGCACTGGGGCGGCGGAGGCGAAGGGCCGAACCTGCGCGCCAGGCCCGGAAGCGGCCCGGCCACGTTCCGGCAGATCGTGGGCTTCTTCAGCCCGTATCGGCGCCGGCTGGTCGTGATCGCCGGGCTCATCGTGCTGACCGTCAGCGTCGGCGTCATCAACCCGATCCTGCTCAAGCTCATCATCGATAACCTGACCAGCCCGCAGCCCAGCCTCGAACTCCTCTACCTCCAGGCCGGCCTGATGATCGTGCTGCCGATCGTCTCCAGCCTCATCGGCGTCTGGCAGTCGTACCTCTCGAACGTGGTCGGCCAGCGCGTCATGGACGACCTGCGACTGGCCCTCTACACGCACCTCCAATGGATGCCGCTGCGCTTCTTCACGGAGACGAAGACCGGCGAGATCCAGAGCCGGATCGGCAACGACGTCAACGGGGTGCAATCGGTGGTGACCGATACCGCCGCCTCCCTGCTCGCCAACTTCGCCACCGTCGCCACGACGGTGCTGGCGATGCTCATCATCGACTGGCGGCTCACGGCGCTCAGCCTCGGCATGCTGCCCGTCTTTGCCTACATCACCTATCGCGTGGGCAGGGTCCGCCGCGTGGTGAGCGGCATGACCCAGCGCTCGCTGGCTGAGGTGAGCGCCATCACCCAGGAGTCGCTCTCGGTCTCGGGCATCCTTCTGTCGAAGACCTTCGGTCAGCAGCAGGCCAGCATCGAGAAGTTCGGCAAGGAGTCGCGCCGGCTGGGCGACCTCCAGATCCGCCAGCAGATGATCGGGCGCTGGTTCTTCGCCATGATCGGCACCTTCTTCTCGATCGCGCCTGCCTTCGTCTACCTGCTGGCCGGGTCGCTGATCATCGGCGGCGACACGAACGTCAGCATCGGCACGATCGTTGCCTTCACCACGCTCCAGAGCAGGCTCTTCTTCCCGTTGGGCCAGCTGCTCAGCGTGCAGGTCGAGGTCCAGGGCGCGCTTGCCCTCTTCGATCGCATCTTCGAGTACCTCGAGATGGAGTCGGAGATCACCGATGCGCCCGACGCGGTCGATCTCGACCCGACCACGGTGCGTGGCGAGCTGCGCTTCCGAGGGGTCAGCTTCCGGTACCCGCGGCCGCCGGCCGCGCTGGTGGCGCCGGCCGAGGAGGCTGCCGCCGAGGAGGAAGGACGCGCGGTCCCGGTGTCGACCCAGCCGTTCGGCCTGACCGAGATCGACTTCGAGGCGCTGCCGGGGCAGCTGGTCGCGCTGGTCGGGCCATCGGGTGCCGGCAAGACGACGAGCACCTACCTCGTCCCGCGCCTGTACGACGTGGACGACGGCGCGGTCGAGATCGACGGCCTCGACGTGCGGCGCATCCGCCTGGAATCGCTGGGTCGAGTGATCGGGGTGGTGACCCAGGAGACGTACCTGTTCCATGCCTCGATCATCGAGAACCTGCGCTATGCCAAGCCGGACGCCACCATGCCGGAGATCGAGGAGGCGTCCGCTGCCGCGGCGATGCACGACCGCATCATGGAGCTGCCCGAGGGCTACGACACCATCGTGGGGGAGCGCGGCTACAAGCTCTCCGGCGGGGAGAAGCAGCGCGTGGCGATCGCCCGGGTGCTGCTCAAGGATCCGCGCATCCTGCTCCTCGACGAGGCGACGAGCGCCCTCGACACGGTCAGCGAGCGGCTGATCCAGACCGCCCTGAATCGGCTGATGGAGGGCCGCACCACCATCGCCATCGCGCATCGGCTGTCGACCATCCTGCGCGCCGATCAGATCCTCGTCTTCGACCGCGGTCGCATCGTGGAACGGGGAACGCACGACGAGCTGCTGCGCCACGAGGGGCTCTACGCCCGGCTCTACCAGCAGCAGTTCGCCGCGGAGCGGGAGTCGCGATGACGGTGAGCCACGAGCACACCAATCGGCTCATCGACCAGACCAGCCCGTACCTGCTTCAGCACGCCCATAACCCGGTCGACTGGTATCCCTGGGGTCCCGAGGCGCTCGAGCGGGCACGCAGCGAAGACAAGCCGATCTTCCTCTCGATCGGCTATTCCGCCTGCCACTGGTGCCACGTCATGGAGCGCGAGTCATTCGAGAACCCGGCCATCGCCGCCCAGCTGAACCACGACTTCGTGGCCATCAAGGTCGACCGCGAGGAGCGTCCCGACCTGGACGACGTCTACATGGCCGCGGTGCAGACCATGACCGGCAGCGGCGGCTGGCCGATGAGCGTCTTCCTGACTCCCGAGCTGGAGCCGTTCTTCGGCGGCACCTACTTCCCGCCGGAGGACCGCCACGGGATGCCCGGCTTCCCGCGCGTGCTGTCCGCGATGGCCGATGCCTTCCGGACCAGGCGCGACGACGTGAACGCCCAGGGCCGGGAGCTCGCCAGGCACCTGCGCGAGCAGCTCGACGTGCGGCCGGGCACGACCGAGGTCGAGCGTCGCCAGCTCGATGCCGCGGTCACGCGGCTGGCGGGATCGTTCGACCCGGCGCACGGCGGCTTCGGCGGCGCCCCCAAGTTTCCCGCGCCGATGACGCTCGAGTTCCTGCTGCGCGCGTGGAAGCGCAGCGGGGATCCCGAGACGCTGGCCATGGTGACCGTGACGCTGGATCGGATGGCGGACGGCGGTCTGCACGACCAGATCGGCGGTGGCTTCGCCCGCTACAGCACCGATGCCCACTGGCTCGTGCCGCACTTCGAGAAGATGCTCTACGACAACGCGCAGCTGGCGCACTCGTACCTTGAGGCATGCCGCGCAACGGGCGACGACCGCTACGCCGATGTGGCGCGCCGGACACTTGACTTCATGTTGCGGGAGCTGGCCACCGACGATGGCGGCTTCGCCTCGGCGCTCGACGCGGACAGCGAGGGCGAGGAGGGGCGCTTCTACACCTGGAGCCAGGACGAGTTCACGGTGGCGCTCCGGGCTGCGGGGCTCGACGCCGGCGAGGTCGAGGCACTGTCCGAATACTGGGGCGTGACCGCCGGCGGCAACTGGGAGGGACGCTCGATCCTGCACGTGTCTGGCGCCGCGCCCCCACCACCCCAGCTGGTCGAGCGGGGCCGCGAGGCACTCCTCGCCGCTCGCGGCACCCGGGTGCGCCCCGGCCGCGACGACAAGCAGCTGGCCGCCTGGAACGGGATGGCGCTCCGCGCGCTGGGGGTCGCCGCGCTGGTCCTGGGCGACGATCGGTTCGCGACTGCCACGGATGCCTGTGTCCGGTTCGTTCGCGAACACCTGCTGCGTGACGAGGACCGCCTGTGGCGCACCGCTCGCGATGGGTCCGCGCACACTCCCGCGTTCTGCGAGGACTACGCCCACCTCGCCGACGGGCTGCTGGCCGCATACGCCGCGCTGGGTCGGGTCGCCGACCTTGAGCTGGCGGTGGCGCTCATGCGACGCGCCGTGGACGACTTCTGGGACGCCGAGAGCGGCACCTTCTTCGATACGAGCCAGGAGCACGACCGGATCGTCGCTCGCCCGCGCTCGCTGGTCGATGGAGCCACCCCGTCCGCCAACGCGGTGGCGGCCGACGTCCTCCTCAGGCTGGCCCTCCTGACCGGCGAGCCAGATCACGACCGACGCGCTCGCAGCGTGCTGCGCGCCGCGGCCCCGGCCCTCGAGCGTCATCCGTCGCAGTTCGCCCGGATGCTTTCCGCAGCGGATCGAGCCCTCGGCGAGCCACTCGACGCGGTGATCGCCGGCGATCCGGACGATCCGCGCTGCATCGCGCTTCGCCGAGCCGTGGCCGCGGCATATGCCCCCGACCTGGTCATCGCCCCGCTGTCCGATGCGCGCACCATCGCGGCCTGGCCGCTCTTCGAGGGCAAAGTGGCGCGGGACCGGGTGCCGACCGCGTATGTCTGTCGTGGCTACGCCTGCGATGAGCCGACCGCCGACCCCGATCGCGCCGCGTGGCAGGTCGCGGCGATGGGATCTGCCTGATGAGCCGCAGGCTCGCGCATCCGCGCATCCGGGGCGCGTTGGCGACCGCTGCCCTCAGCCTCCTGCTCGTGGTGTCGTGCTCGAGTGCGACCCCTCCGTCGACGCCCACCGCCGTCCCCGTGCCAACCGCGACGGCGACGCCCGAGGCGACCGCAACGCCGATCCCGCTCGACGAGGAGCTGATCGGTCGGCGATTCACCGTGCTCGTGGTCGGGCTCGACAGCAGCGCGGCCCGGCGCGCCGGCGGACTGGACGAGCCGAACACCGACGCCCTGATGGTGGTGAGCATCAGCGCCGACAAGTCGCAGATCGCGCTCCTCTCCCTTCCGCGCGATACGGTCGATCTGCCGATGCCCGACGGGTCGATCTACCGCGGCAAGGTGAACGGGATCGCCGACACGCTGGGGATCGAGGCGCTGCGCGGTGCGATGGCGACGCTCCTCGACGCGCCGATCGACCGCTACATCGCGATCGACATGGACGACTTCACGTGGATGGTCGACGCGGTCGGCGGCATCGACGTCGAGGTGGAGGCCGCGATCTCGGATCCGCAGATTCATCTGCAGCTGGAGGCAGGGCCGGCGCACCTGGACGGGGTCACCGCGCTGGGCTACTCACGCACGCGCGTCGACATGGACTATGGCCGAGCCGCTCGCCAGCAGCAGGTGATCCTGGCGCTGGTGCGCAAGTGGCTGGAGCCGCGGGTCGGTTCGCTGGTCGGCAGTCTGCGCCTGCTCTCCTCGCTCCAGACCGATATCTCCCTGGCCGAGATTCCGACGCTGATCGAGATCGGCCGGCGCTCTACCGCGGCCGAGGTGAACGGGATCGTGCTCCAGCCGCCGCGCTTCTCGCTCTTCGTCGGGATCGAGCCGAACAGCAGCCGGGGCTGGGTCATGATCCCGAATCTGCCCGAGATACGTGCCTACGCGGAGTCGGTGCTCTCGGACTAGGCGCCGGCGTACGAGTGCTCGCCGACGAAGATGAGACCGGCGCCGAGCCAGGTGAAGAGGATCGCGGCAAAGCCAAGCACGAGCAGCCAGGGCGCCGCTGATTCCCACCGGTCCCGCCGCCCGGCCACGTGCAGGTAGGCGCCGTACACCAGCCAGCTGGCCGCCGCGGCCAGCTCCTTGGGATCGTTGTTCCAGTAGGAACGCCAGGCCAGGTTGGCTCAGACCGATCCGAGCGCGATCGCGGCGGTCAGGACCGGGAAGGCGAGGATGGCGGCCCGATGGGCGGCGGCCCTGCAGACGACGGCCGGCGGCAGCCCGGCGAAGCGATCGTGTGCGGCGCGCTGCACCAACTCGCCGCCGGCGGCTGCGAAGGCGATCGCCCCGATGGCATAGGCCAGCATCGCGGTCCCCACGTGGATCGTGAGCAGCAGCGGGGCCTGCAGGGCCGGCACCAACGGCCGGATCTCGTCGGGCTGCACCAGCGCAACGACCACCAGCGCCCCTGCGCCAAGGGCCACCTAGGGCGGCAGCCCGCGCAGCGGGCTGCTCCGGGCGAGCCCGAGGAAGACGAGCAGCGACCCGAATGCGAAGGCAGCACTGAACTCGTGCAGGTTCGACCAGGGTGCATGGCCGGTGGCC
>CAZDAV010000034.1:0-1712 GCA_964503725.1 uncultured Steroidobacteraceae bacterium | reverse complement strand
CGCGCCCCGAACGACGCCGACCAGCGCGCCAAGGACGCCGATCGCTGCCGAGCCGAGCAGGGTGATGAGTGCCGCCACCAGGAGGGCGGAGGAGGCTGTCATCGGTCCAACCGTCCGTGCGAGCGGCTCGCCGGACTTCTCGTCAAGCGGGGGCGCTCAGAAGTCTGGTGCGGCGACGATGGTCGCGTGGGTGCCGCATCGGTAGCAGGACTCGTCGGCGGCCCGAATGGTTGCACTGCAGTTCGCGCAGGACACGATCAGGTCGGCCTCGCACTGGGTGCAGAAGCGGGCGCCGGCCGGGTAGCGCAGACCGTCGTTCGGACAGTAGGGGACGCCGCGCGGCGCTTCGATGGCGCCATCGGGGGCGCGCGGCAGGGCGACCGCCGGCAACGTCGCCGCTTCGGCCTCGATGCCGACCTGCGAGACGCGGAGATACCCGATCACCAGCCAGAGCAGGTAGAGCCCGATCAGGCCGATCATGGCGAAGGGGAAGAGGGTGGCGCCCAACTCCCCGACCCCGGTGGCGACCCACTCGAGTAACCCGCGAATGACCTCCATGGCGCCGCGATTCTAGCATCGGCTCCGGCTCGCCCCGGAGTCCCGGGCTGCGCTACACTCGGCCAAATCGTCGTCGTTCGAGGACCATGCCCCGCCCCCGACTCGACCCCCACACGCCGCTGACCGAGCTCCACGTCCACCTCGGCGCGGCGGTCACGCCGGCCGTGATGTGGGGCATCGCCCACGCGCAGGGAATCCGCCTGCCGACGAAGGACTACTGGGCGTTCCGTGACCTGATCACCTTCGGACGGCGACGACGCTCGTTCAACGCCTACCTCGAGCTGTTCCACTGGACCGAGCTGATCCAGTCGAGCCCGACCGCCGTCGAGAGAAGCGTGTACGAGGTGATCGGCGGCGCCTACCGCAAGAGCAACATCACCCGCATCGAGTTGCGCTTCAACCCGATGAAGCGGAACCGCGGCGGCGAGCAGGACCTCGATCACATCATCGCCGCGGCGGTGCGCGGCATGGATCGTGCCGTGCTCGAGTATCCGCAGGTCCGCGCCGGCCTGATCTTCTGCCTCGACCGGAGCTTCAGCCGCGACCTGAACGAGATCATCGCGTCCAAGGCGATCAGCTGGCACAGTCGCGGGGTGGTGGCGGTCGACATCGCCGGGCCGATCGAGCCCGCGTTTCGCTTCGCGGATTATCGGGATCTCTTCGCCGAGTGCCGGCGCGCCGGGCTGGGGCTGACGGTGCATGCCGGTGAGACCGGCGGCCCGGAGGAGGTGCGCGACGCGGTCGAGGCGCTCGAGCCGACCCGCATCGGGCACGGCGTCAAGGGCGTCTACGACCCGCGCGTGATGGCGATGCTGCGCGAGCGGGGGATCGTGCTGGAGGTCTGCCCCACCTCGAATCTGACCACCCGGGTCGTGCGCGATGTCGCGGAGCTGCGATTCATCGTGCGCTCCCTGATCGACCATCAGGTCCGATTCACCCTGTCAACCGACGGCCCGGAGATGCTGCGCTCCCACCTTCGCGACGAGCTGGCATTCATGCTGCGCCGGGAGATCATGTCGCTCGACGAGATCGGTCACGCCATCGAGACCGCGCACGCGGCGAGCTTCGTGGACCGCCGTCCGGCGGGTGCGAACGGCGTCGCCAACGGAGAAATCACGCGGGATCGGCTCGCGCCCATCGGCGTCGAGGTCGAG
>CAZDAV010000033.1:0-9394 GCA_964503725.1 uncultured Steroidobacteraceae bacterium | reverse complement strand
CCGATGTCGAACGAGCTGGGCGTGGGCCTCTTCAGTGCCGATGGCCCGCTCTACCTGTGGCATGACTTCATGGAGCTGGCGCTGAACCAGCCGTGGGACTGGAATGGACGAGCTCCGGTCCCGAACACCGATATCCCCCAGCCCGAGGGCGTGGTGGAGGCCGAGGTCTGTCGATTCAGCGGCATGTCCGCGAGCGGCGGCTGCGGGCCGACGATCACCATCCCGTTCCTCGAGGGCACGGTGCCGCCCCGAGACAACGTGCACGTCAACAAGGGCGGTGGTGGCGGACCGGCGCCCACGCCCGATGCCTCCGGCCACGGTGGGGATGACGGCGGCAGCCCGGTCCGCGGGCCGTGCTTCGACATCGTCGGCGAGCTTCAGCAGCTCGGACGGCCGCCGGAGATGATCGCCGCCGCGCGACGCTGGGCCGATCGATTCGTGAACGGCCAGCTTGGACCGAAGGGCGACCCGAACAAGATCGGCGAGCTGGGCCCCGACAGGGTCTGGCTGCTCATCGGCGTGCTGCGGGGCAACAGCGGATTCGGCGCACCGATCTGTGGCGAGATCCGTGCCACGCCGACGCCGTTGCCATCGGCAAGCGCAAGCGCAATCGCCTCCGGGGCCGGGCGGCCGCCGGGCTTCTGTCCCCCGGGCAGGCCGAAAAAGTGCTCGCCGCTGCCGACGCCGGGTGGTGCGACCGCCGCAGCAGGGCTTCCCTCCGGCGATTCGGGCGGCACGACCGTGGCGCTCTTCGCGGTGCCGGCCATCCTGGGCGGCATCCCGCTCGCGGGCCGCGTGGTGCGATCGGCGTTGCGGTCCCGCAGGCGCAGGGCACCGCCCAGCTGACCGGCGCGCGTGCTGGCGCCGCTCGGCGTGCGAGAATCAGCCGGTGTCCCAGTCGATCCTGACCCTGGTCCTCGCCGGTGGCGAGGGTGAGCGGCTCTCGATCCTGTCGCAGGTGCGTGCCAAGCCTGGCGTCCCCTTCGGCGGCAAGTATCGGATCATCGACTTCGCGCTCTCCAATGCGGTCAACTCTGGCCTTGACGATGTCGCCGTCCTGACCCAGTACGCCCCGCGCTCGCTGATCGACCACATCGGGGTCGGTCGGCCGTGGGACCTCGACCGCAGTCGTGGCGGGGTGACACTCCTGCAGCCCTACCTCGGCCGCGGGCAGTCACGCCAGTGGTATCGCGGCACGGCTGATGCCGTGCTCCAGAACATGGAGTTCATCGCGGACCGCGACCCCGAGCTGGTCGTCATCCTGGCCGGCGACCACGTCTACAAGATGGACTACCGGCCCTTCATCGAGCGACATCGAACGACGAAGGCGGACATCACCTGCGCCGTGCGCACGGTGCCGATCGAGGAGGCCCATCAGTTCGGGATCCTGGAGACCGATGCGGACGGCCGGGTGACCGCCTTCGTCGAGAAGCCGCCGAAACCGACCAGCAACCTGGTGAGCATGGGCGTCTATGTCTTCAACTGGCCGTACCTCCGCACCGTGCTGACCCCCGAACGGGTCGACTTCGGGCGCGACGTGCTGCCGACCCTGGTCCAGGCCGGGCGTCGCGTCTTCTCCTACGAGTTCGGCGGCTACTGGCGGGACGTCGGGACGGTGGAGAGCTACTGGCGCACGAGCCTGGACCTCCTCTCCGACCACGCGGGCATCGATCTCAACGACCGCGGCTGGCTGATCTACACCAAGAGCGAGGAGCGGGCGCCCGCCTTCATCGGGCCGGATGCGGTGGTGACCCGCAGCATGGTCAGCCATGGCTGCGTGATCGAGGGGAGCGTCACCCACAGCGTCCTCTCGCCGGGGGTGCGCGTGGCTCGCGGCGCGACTGTTCGCGACTCGATCGTCATGTTCGACACCCAGGTCGGCGAGGGAGCCGTCATCGATCGCGCCATCGTGGACAAGGACTGCGTGATCGGGCCACGAGCCAGCGTCGGCGATGGCGACGAGCTGCGCCCGAACCGTGACGAGCCGGAGCGCCTCTTCGCCGGCATCACCCTGGTCGGCAAGCGGGCCCGGGTCCCGGCGGACGTCAAGATCGGCCGCAACTGCCGGATCGACCCGAACGTGGTCGAGGCCGACTTCGGGCGCCGCCGGAGGATCCGCTCCGGCGAGACGGTGGCACACCCTGACTGACGGCGCGCCGCCGCTGGACGCCTGGCTCGCCGAGCTCGGCCTGGAGGTGATCGACGGCGGGGGCACCGATGACGAACCCGCCTTCAGCCGTGACCTCCTGCTGGATGGCGAGCGGCGCTTCGATCTGAGGGTGACGGTCGCATGGGTCGCAGGGGTCGGCCTCTCTGTCTGGGCGTACTACGGCGCCGAGGCGATGGAGATCCCCAAGCGCGTCTATGCCCGCATGCTGCGCGCCAACTTCGACTACCCGTTCGTGAAGTTCGCCCTGACCGATGACGACCGGCCGATGCTGGTGACCGAGCTCCCCGCGGCAGGCCTCGATCGCGACGCGCTCGCCCGCGCGCTCGTCCGTCTCACCATCGTTGCCGACCGGCTCATGGACGAGACGGCGACGGCGGTTGCCGACCGTGGCGCGCTGCCCGACTGGACCGGGCGCAGCCCTCGCAACGCGTCGCTCCTCGAGGGGCATCGTGCGGAGGTCGAGGCGACCATGCCGCCCTGGGAGCCGGCTCCGGCGCGTCCGCCGCGTCGCAGCCTGATCGAACGGCTGCTGGGGAGCGGGCGATGAGGCGACGCCTGGCGGCGTCGCTGGCGCTGGCAGTTCTGCTGCTTCCAAGCCTTGGACACGGCGACGCGCGGGCCGCGGAGTACAGCATGGCCACGGTCGCCCGCTACGTCGTCGACGGGGCGACCCGCCAGATCGAGGTCAGCGTGGAGGTCGTCTTCACCAACACCACGCCGAATCCCCCCGGTCAGGTGAGCGGCTTCGATCGGGTCGACCTTGGGATTCATGCCGGCGCATCGGACGTCCTGGCCGAGGACGCCACGGGATCGCTGGGCGTGAGCGTCGGAGATCAGGATGGCGGGCTCGTGGCATCGGTGAAGACACGCTCCCGCGTTCTGTACAACGGCTCGGTGAGCTTCACGCTCTCCTACACCCTTCGCGACGGCGCCGCGCCCGGCGTGCACGCCCGGCCGCAGGTGGTCGAGTTCGCCGCGTGGGGGTTCGGCACGACCAGCGACGTGACCATCGACCTCCTCGGGATCTATGCGCTGGACATCGCCGGCGACCCACTGGACGCCGTCACCAAGGGGGACACGATGCAACTGGCATCGGGCCCGATCGCGGACCCCGCGTCGTGGCTGGCGCTTGTCACGGCGTCAGCGCCCGCCGACTACTCGACCATCTCGCAGAGCGTGGCCCTGGCAAGCGGTACGGCTGACCTCCAGGTGCGCGCCTGGAGCGACGACCCGGACTGGGGCCGGCGCATTCTGGCCCTCATGGCAAGGGCCCTGCCACTCCTGGAGGAGGAGATCGGACTGCCGTACGCCCGCGTGGGACCCCTGGTGGTGACCGAGGTCGCGGGGAGCGGCGATTCGGGCGAGCCGCCGTCGTCGACCGCCGAGATCGGGGTCGACTTCGACGAGCCGGACCTCACGGTCCTGCACCAGGCGGCCCATGTCTGGATCGGCGAGCAGCTGGCAGCCGACCGCTGGATCCGCGAGGGGCTCGCATCGCATTTCGCCGCCCGGGCCGCAGGCATGCTGGGTGTCGAATTGCCATACGCGCCGGCAGAGCGGGCAATCGAGCTCGAGGCGGATGCCATTCCACTTGCCGCGTGGGGGACCGAGGCGACGAGCGGCGCTGAAGATGCGTATGCCTACGCGGCCTCCTGGGCCTTCATCAACCGGGTCGCCGCGGCTGTCGGCGAAGCCCACCTGGTCGAGGCGATCGGTCGGGTCGCGGCGGGCGTCTCGGCATACGACAACGTGGACGCGGCGCTGCCGAGCGCCCCCGGTGGCCCGCCGGTGCGGCCGCTCGATACGCGGCGGCTTCTCGACCAGCTGGCGGCGGTCAGCGGCGTCGACCTGTCGGCCCCGTTCCTCGACGTCGTGCTCGGCGAGGATGCCGCCCTGGAGCTGGCCCACCGGGCACAGGCGCGCTCCGCCTATGACGATCTGCTCGCCGCGGCGGGGGATTGGGGAGCTCCTGACCCGAGCCGCCTGGAGATGGCAGATTGGCGCCTCGACGATGCCCGGGGCGGGATCGACGAGGCGCTCGCGTGGCTCGCCCGCAGAGATGGGCTGCTCGAGCGGGCCGCGGCGGCAGGCCTGATCACGCCGGATCGGCTGCGCGCTCGATACATGACGGACGGCGGGGGCACGGAGGCCGTCGCCGAGCTCGAGGCCGAGGGAGCAGTCGTGGATGCGTTCCTTGCCGTCCGGGCGCACGTGGACGCTCCCCGCGGGCCGCTCGATGCCATCGGCCTGCTGGGTGCCGAAGACCCAGGCACGTTGCTTGGCGACGCCTCGCGCAGTTTCACCGCCGGCGACCTGCAGGCGGCCGCCGACACCCTCCAGGAAGCCACCCTGCAGCTGAACCGCGCGACGGCGGACGGCCTGGTGCGGGTCGTCCTGCTCGTGGTGCTGGTGGCCGTGCTCGCGGCTGCCCTGGGCCGATCACGGTGGCGCCGCCGTGGCAGCCACTACACTGCTGCCGGATGAGCGCCGACGAGCCAGCCCGGGAGAACGCCGTGCCTCGGCCCCGCTTCGAGATGGCGGCCGACGTGCTCGCCGGGGAGACGGCCGACGTGTACTTCGAGCGCGCGCGCCGGATCCTGGCCGCCGAAGGGCTCGACCCGGTCGTGTGCATGGAGATCTTCGCCCGCGAGGAGGCGATCCTGTGCGGCGCCGAGGAGGCCCTCGCCTATCTGGGACGGATCCTGGGCGGTGAGGTCCGCATCGACCCTGCCCCGATCGTCGAGTCGCTGCACGACGGCGATCGGATCGGGCCCAAAGAGGTCGTCATGCGCATCACGGCGCGCTATTCGGCGTTCGGGCTGTACGAGACGGCGATCCTGGGCATCCTGTCGCAGAGCACCGGCTGGGCAACGGCCGCGCGTCACGTGGTCGAAGCCGCGGCCCCGATCCCGGTCATCGGCTTCGGCGCCCGGCATGTGCACCCCAGCGTCGCCGACCAGATGGACTACGCCTCGGTGGTGGGTGGCTGCGTCGGCGCTTCCACGCCGGCGGGGGCGCGGCTGGCCGGGCTGGCGCCGACCGGCACCATGCCACATGCCCTGATCATCATCTTCGGCGACACCGTGCGCGCCGCCGAGGCGTTCGACCGCCATATCGACCCCGACGTGCCGCGCATCGTGCTGGTCGACACCTTCAAGGACGAGGCGGAGGAGTCGCTGCGCGTGGCCGACGCGCTCGGCGACCGGCTGTGGGGCGTGCGGCTGGACACGCCGTCGGAGCGCGGCCGCGTCACCGCCGACCTGGTGAAGGAGGTCCGGGCACGACTCGACCTGGCCGGGCATGCGCGCGTCAAGATCGTCGTCTCGGGTGGCCTGGACCTCGAACGGATCGCCTATTTCAAGGAGTCAGGCGCCCCGATCGACTCGTTCGCGGTCGGCTCCGCCATCTCCGACGCCTCGCCGATCGACTTCACCGGTGACCTCAAGGAGATCGACGGCGTGCCCGTTGCCAAGCGCGGTCGCATCCCCGGGCGAACCGAGAACCCGCGGCTCAATCCGATCGACCTCTCGGCCTAGCTCCGCCGCGCCAGCCACAGGAGGCCGACCAGCGACTTCGCGTCGCGAATCGTCCCCTCGTCGATCGCGGCCAGCGCATCGGGCAGGGAGAGCCAGGAGCGCTCGAGAACCTCGTCGTCGGGGGCCGCCACGTCCACCGGATGCAGGTCGGACGCCAGGAATACGGTCAGCACCTCGGTGCAGAAGCCCGGAGCGGTATAGAACGACGGTCCCCGTTCCCAGTGAACCGCGGCCAGGCCGCACTCTTCCCCCAGCTCACGCTGGGCGGCGGCGAGGGGCTCCTCGCCCGGGCCGAGGGTGCCGGCGGGGATCTCGAGCAGCTCGGCGCCGGCCGCCTGCCGCCACTGGCGCACCATGGCCAGTCGCTCGCCGTCCCAGGCCAGGATCGCCACGGCGCCCGGATGCTCGACGACCTCACGCATCGCCCGCTGGCCGGAGTCAAGCTCCACCTCGTCGACCCGCAGCTTGAGAAGCCGTCCGGCGAAGGCCTGGCGCGTGGCGATGGTGCGCTCTGGCATCACGTTCATGCTAGCGGCGCAGCCGGTTCGGGGCGCACCGGTTAGGATCGGCCTGTGATCGTGGTCGAAGGGCTTCGCAAGGATTTCCGGCGGCTCACCGCCGTGCATGACATGGCGTTCACGGTCGGCGACGGGGAGATCTTCGGGCTGCTCGGCCCGAACGGCGCCGGCAAGACCACCACCGTCCGCATGCTGGCCGGCCTGATCACCCCGACCGCCGGCACCGCGACCGTCAACGGCCATGAGCTGGGAGACGGATCGCAGCGCATCCGGGCCATCACCGGCATCCTGACCGAGAGCCCCGGGCTGCACGACAAGCTGACCGCCCGCCAGAACCTCGCCTTCTACGGTCGCCTCTACGGACTGCGCGGCTCACGCCTGCGCGAGGCAGTCGACCGCTACCTGGGCGTCGTCGAGATGAGCGAGTTCGCCGACCGCCGGGTCGCGACCTTCAGCAAGGGGATGCGCCAGAAGGTCGCCATCGCGCGGGCGCTGCTGCATGAGCCGGAGGTGATCTACCTCGACGAGCCGACCAGCGGCCTCGACCCGTCAGCGGCCAAGACGGTCCGGGACTTCGTGGCGACGCTGCGCAGCCTCGGCCGCTCGATCGTGGTCTGCACGCACAACCTGGACGAGGCCGAGCGGCTCTGCGACCGGATCGGGATCATGCGCGGCACGCTGCTGCGGGTCGACACGCCGGCCGGGCTGCGACGCCACGGGCGGGCGGCAACGGTCCGGGTGCAGCTGAACGGGGCGCGCGGCCCCGACTCGTTCCTCACCCGCATGGCGGACCTCCGCTTCGTGACCGGGGTGCAGGCCCAGGAGTCGACGCTGGTGGTCGAGCTGGCCGACCCGGCGCACGACACGCCGGACCTGGTGGCGGCCCTGGTGGCCGCCGGTGCGCGGATCACGTCGGTGGTGGAGGAGGCGCCGACCCTGGAGGAGGCGTATCTCGCCCTGGTGGGCGAGGTCGGCGAGCGGGACACAGACCGATGAGGATCGGCTACGTGCTGGCCGTCTTCGCCAAGGAGTGGCGCGACCTGCTCAGCAATCGGCTCCTGCTCGGCGCCGTCGCCTTCCCGGCGCTTGTCTTCGCCGCCATCCCGACCGGCTTGGTGGCCTTCATCCAGGTCAACGACCTGGATCCCAACCAGCTCGGGCAGATCGAGCAGTACATCGCCAACTTCCCGACCCTCGCCCCCCGGCTGGCGGCCCAGGGCTTCATCATCACCAACTTCATGGCCTACTTCCTGCTCATCCCGGCCATGGTGCCGATGGCGATCGCGACCCAATCGGTGATCGGCGAGAAGGTGGCGCGCTCGCTCGAGCCGCAGCTGGCGACCCCGCTCGAGGTGAGCGAGCTCCTCGCCGGCAAGACACTGGCGGCCGCACTGCCGGCGGTGGTCGCCACCTGGGGCGTCTTCGCGCTGTACGGCTACGTCAACGGCGTCATCGCCGACCCTGTGCTGACGCGTCTCGTCTTCAGCGACGTGTGGCTGACCGCCATGGCGACCCTGGTGCCGCTCATCTGCCTCTTCAGCGTGCTGCTCGGCATCGTGGTCAGCAGCCGCGTCAACGACCCGCGCACCGCGCAGCAGATCGGCGGGTTCGTGGTCCTGCCCATCATCGCCGTCGCGGTGGCGCAGTTCTTCGGCGGACAGGCCACCTTCAGCATGCAGCAGGTGCTGATCGGCGACCTGCTGGTCGCGGCGCTGATCGGGCTGACGCTGATCATCGGCTCGTGGGCCTTCGACCGCGAGTCGATCCTCACCCGGCTGGCCTGAGGCTGACGGTGGTCGGGAGGTACGTGCTCGCGGGGCTCGTGGTTGCCGCCGTGGTGAGCGGCCTGCTGCTCCTGGTGCGGCCCCTGATCTTCAGCCTGGCGCCGCTCCTTGACGACACGAATTACACGGTGGCCGGCGTGGCGGCGGCCGATGATGGCCCGATGCTGGTCGAGATCGTGCTCAACGAGTCACAGGGCCTGCCCGGCGAGGTGCGCAGCGACGAGCGATCGCACCTGATGGTGATCGTGGTACCCATCGGCCCCGCTGCCTTCTCGGTGGTCAACGCCTGGAGCCCGACCAACGACTGTGCCGTGACGCTCGCGGCGGACCGCGTGCGCGACTGCGAGGGGGACGCCTGGACCTTCGATGGCATCCCGATCGACCCCGCCAATCCCCGCCTGCAGGCCTTCCCGACGCGGGTCAACAACGGTGCCGTGGTGGTGGATTTCACACGGCCGGTCCCGGCGTCGGCGACGTAGGATCGCGCCATCAGGTTTGCGCTCCTCCCGGAGGGCGTGGGAGAATCCGGCCCGCCTCGGCCGGCTCGATGCGCGATCCCGTGGTGGCCTTAGCTCAACCGGCAGAGCATCGGATTGTGGATCCGAAGGTTACGGGTTCGACCCCCGTAGGCCACCCCACCCAACCCGCTGGCGTCCCGCCGCGGCCAGTGGTGCGCCTCTGCACCACCCCTTGGTCCTAGGCCTCCCGGACCAGCGCGCTACTGACCGGGACGGCGGGCCGCCCCAGACTCGATCCCATGTTCACGGCCGTGCCCCGCCGCCAGCCCCGCCGTGTCGTGGCGCGCGCGGTTGCCCTCTCCGGGACCGCCCTGCTGGCGGCGGCGCTGCTCGCGTGGTCCCCGCAGCCGACCACCGGATGGGATCAATCGAGCGCCGAAACGACCGTCTGGCAGCTGCTGAATGGCGCGCGGGTCAACAACGGCCTCCAGCCCCTGACCCAGCACAACACGCTGCTGACCCTGGCGCGCTGGCGCAGCCAGGACATGATCGATCGCGACTACTTCAGCCACACCATCCTGGGCACCAGCTGGCAGATCTATCACTGGTACGACAGCAATGGCCTGAGCTGGTCGTCGGGCGGGGAGAACATCGGCTGGAACAACGGCTACTCGGATGCCGATTCGCCGGTCAAGATCCACGAGGGCTTCATGAACTCGCCCGGCCACCGGGCAAATGTCCTGAACGCAACCTGGTCGCACGGTGCGGTGGGCGCGTACGGAGCCGATGGGGTCACGTGGGGCGGCAACGTGCGCAACATGCGCATGTATACCGAGCTCTTCATCAAGCTGAAAACCTCTCCGCCGCCGCCTCCGCCTCCGCCGCCGCCTCCGCCTCCGCCTCCGCCGCCGCCTCCGCCGCCTCCGCC
>CAZDAV010000032.1:0-9456 GCA_964503725.1 uncultured Steroidobacteraceae bacterium | reverse complement strand
CGGCGCGCGTACGGCTTCGAGGAGGTGGCGCTGGTCCCCGGCGCCGTGACGATCGACCCGGCCGAGGTCGAGCTGGCGAGCGAGATCGGCGGCATCCGGCTCGAGATCCCATTTATCGCCGCGGCCATGGACGCCGTCTCCGACGCCGACTTCGCGGTCCGCATGAGCCGACACGGCGGCCTCGCGTTCGTCAACCTCGAGGGGCTCTACACCCGGTATGCCGATGCCTCGCCGATCATCGAGCGGGTCGCCGCCGCGGGCACCGTGCGGGAGGCGGCCGAGGTGCTGGCCGAGGCATACGCGGCCCCCGTGCGCGACGACCTGGTCACCGCGCTGATTGCACGCATCAAGGCGCAGAGCGGGGTCGCCGGGGTGTCGACGACGCCCGCATCGGCCTGGCACCACGCCGAAGTGGCCGCTGCGGCGGGGGCTGACCTGCTGCTGGTGCAGTCGCAGGTATCGAGCGCGCACCACATCTCCACGGCCGGCCGCGTCCTCTCCCTCGCCGACCTGACGGGGGCGCTGAAGATGCCGGTCCTGGTCGGCAACACGGTGAGCGGCGACGCGGCCTACCAGCTGATGCAGCAGGGGGCGGCCGGAGTGCTGGTGGGGGTCGGCCCCGGAGCGGCCTGCACCACGCGAGAGGTGCTCGGGATCGGTGTCCCGCAGGTGAGCGCCACGCTCGAGGTCTCGGCGGCACGGGATCGGTTCCTGGCGGACACCGGGCGCTACGTGCCGGTCATCACCGATGGCGGGATGAGGACCGGCGGCGACATCGCCAAGGCGATCGCCAGCGGAGCCGATGCGGTGATGCTCGGCTCGCCGTTCGCGGCTGCGCTCGAGGCACCGGGGCGGGGTGTCAACTGGGGCATGGCAGCCCCATCGCCGACCCTGCCGCGAGGAACCCGGATCAAGATCGGCGAGCGGCTGCCGCTCGAGCAGATCCTGTTCGGCCCGGCGCACACCACCCATGGGACGCAGAACCTGGTCGGCGCCCTGCGCCAGTCGATGGCCGCGCTCGGCGCACGCACCATTCGCGACATGCACGCGGTCGAGATGGTGATCGCGCCATCCATCGCCACCGAGGGAAAGTCCTGGCAGTTGACCGGAAGCGAGTGAGCGCGGTGAGCATCCGCGACCGCGGGCGCACCGTCCACGGGGAGCCGGCGAACGCCGGACACCGAGTTCTCGCGCCCGACGACGCCGAGGTCGAGGCCTATCTCGAGCAGGCGCTGCACGCACCGCCCCCGAACCGAACGGGAGACGCGGCTCCGACCGAGCCCGACACGGTCGTCATCCTGGACTTCGGCAGCCAGTTCGCGCAGCTGATTGCCCGGCGCGTGCGGGAGCTGAACGTCTACTCGGTCCTGCTGCCACACGACACACCGTGGAGCGAGATCGCCCGTCGCCGGCCGAAGGCGGTGATCCTGTCGGGCGGGCCGGCATCGGTCTACGACGAGGGAGCCCCGCATCCCGACCCGGCCATCTGGTCCGCTGGCGTGCCAGTGCTGGGCATCTGCTACGGCGTGCAGCTGATGGCGCACCAGCTGGGAGGCGAGGTGGCTCCCAGCGCACGGCGCGAGTACGGGCCGGCATCGGTCCAGATCACGAGCGAGGATGGGCTCTTCCGCGGCCTGGATCGAAGCCAGGCTGTGTGGATGAGCCACGGCGACCAGATCGTGCGTCCGCCGACCGGATTCACCACCACCGCGCAGACCGACGCCAGCGCCTTCGCCGGCCTTGCCGACCCCGCCCGTGGCCTGTACGGGATTCAGTTCCATCCGGAGGTGGTCCATACCCCGGCCGGCCGGGAGATCCTGCGCAACTTCGTGGTGGAGATCGCCGGTGCGCGCCCCACCTGGACATCCGGCAATTTCATCGAGACGACGGTGGCCGAGATCCGCGGCCGCGTCGGCGACGGCAAGGTGATCTGCGCCCTTTCTGGCGGCGTGGACAGCGCGGTGGCGGCGACGCTCGTGCATCGGGCGATCGGCGACCAGCTGACCTGCATCTACGTGGACCACGGCCTGATGCGCAAGCGCGAGTCGGAGCTGCTGCGCGCCACCTTCGCCGAGAACCTGGGCATGAAGCTGGTGATGGTCGACGCCCGGGACCGATTCCTCCGCCGGCTGGCGGGCGTGGAGGATCCGGAGGAGAAGCGCCGCATCATCGGCGACGAGTTCATCCGGGTCTTCGAGGAGGAGGCAGCGAAGCTCGGTCAGATCGACTTCCTCACCCAGGGCACCCTCTACCCCGATGTCATCGAATCGAAGACCGCCGAGACCAAGGCGGCCGCCAAGATCAAGACCCATCACAACGTCGGCGGCCTGCCGGCCGACCTGCGCTTCAGCCTGATCGAGCCGCTGCGCTACCTGTTCAAGGACGAGGTGCGCAACGTCGGCGTGGAGCTCGGCCTGCCGGAGGCGATGGTCCTGCGTCAGCCGTTCCCGGGGCCGGGGCTCGCCATCCGGATCATCGGCGCCGTGACGGCGGAGCGGCTGGAGACGCTGCGCGAGGCGGACTGGATCGTGATCGACGAGATCAAGGCCGCCGGCCTGTATCGGTCCCTGTGGCAGTCGTTCGCGATCCTGACGCCGGTCCGCTCGGTGGGCGTCATGGGCGACGGTCGGACCTACGCCAACGTGGTGGCGGTGCGCGCGGTGACCTCCGAGGACGGCATGACGGCCGATTGGGCTCGCTTGCCGTACGAGCTGCTCGCGAAGATCAGCAGCCGGATCGTCAACGAGGTGAGCGGCGTGAACCGGGTCGTCTACGACGTCAGTTCCAAGCCCCCGGCCACCATCGAGTGGGAGTAGGCGATCCGGGCTAGGATTGCGGCGATGTCCAGCTGGTTCGACAAGCTCCTGGAGGAGCTGCAACGCCGCCAGGTCGAGGAGGACGCCCGGCGGCATGGGCGCCCGATTCCGCCCCGCGAGCGGCGTCCCGCAAGTGGTGGCGGCCGGGGCGGGAACGGCAGTGGCAACGGCGGCGACGTGCCACCCGACGACCGGCCGACCCCGTTCCCCGGCCAGCGCGGTGATGGTTCAGCTGGCGGTATCCCCCGCTGGGTCGTGCTCAGCATCGTGGCGGTGCTGGTGCTGGTTGTCTTCAGCTTCCTCGGCCGGATCGTCGACCTCGTCACCGACCTGATGTGGTACGACGCGCTCGGCCAGCGTGCCGTGCTGACCACTCGCCTCTGGTCGCAGGTCGGCCTGTTCGCCGTCGGGCTGGTGGCCTTCGCGCTGCCGGGCCTGGCCAGCATCTGGCTCGCTCGCCGGATCGCGCCACAGGTACCGGTGCGACGCATCGGTCAGTTCGAGATCCCGGACGCCTCGCGCGCCGTCACCTGGGCCCTGGTGGGAGCGACGTTCCTCCTGGCGCTCATCTCGGCGGCCGCCTGGAGCGGCAACTGGGACACGATTCTTCTGTATGCCAATGCCGGCGACTTCGGCACCACCGACCCGAGCTTCAACCGCGACATCGGGTTCTACATCTTCGACCTGCCGTTCTGGCGATTCCTCCAGGGCTGGGGCATCGGCACCCTCTTCGCCATTCTGCTGCTGACCCTGGGGGGCTACGCCGCGGGCGCGATGCGCTGGCAGTTCCGCCTGACCGCCCCGGTGCGGGCGCATCTCTCCATCATTGGAGCAATGCTGCTCGTGCTCATCGCCGTCGGCTATCAGCTCGACATCCCGGAGCTGACCTACTCGACCAGCGGCTACGAGTTCATCCAGGCGGCCACCTACACCGACATGAATGCCCAGCTGCCGGCGTACGTGATCCTCACCGTCGTCGCGCTGGCGGCTGCGGTCCTGCTGCTGCTCAACATCTGGTTCCGGACCCTGTGGGCGCTCGCGCTGGCGGGTGGCGCGTGGTTCGTGCTCTCGATCCTGGTGGGGGCGCTCTACCCGTCGTTCGTCCAGAACTTCCAGGTGGAGCCGAACGAGCAGAACCTGGAGCGGCCGTACATCCAGGACCACATCGGCTCGACCCGGGCTGCCTTCGACCTCGACTCGATCGAGCTGCGCGAGTTCACGGGCGACCAGGACCTGACCGAGAGCGTCTTCCGCGAGGACCAGGCCACGATCGACAACCTGCGGCTGTGGGACTACCGGCCGCTGCTGACCACCATCGGGCAGGACCAGATCCTGCGCCGCTACTACGACTTCCTGGACGTCGACATCGACCGCTACCTGATTGGCGACGAGCAGCGGCAGATCATGCTCAGCGCCCGGGAGCTCGACGTGGAGCAGCTGGCCGAGGCGGCGCGGACGTGGACCAACGAGACGCTGGTGTACACGCACGGCTACGGCATCACCGCCGTCCCGGTCGACGGCGTCACGTCGCAGGGACAGCCCGACTACCTGGTCAGCGGCATCAACCGCGAGCCGCAGCTGCCGGTTCAACAGCCGCGCATCTACTTCGGCGAGGCGACCGACACCTACGTCGTCACCGGATCGGGGACCGAGGAGTTCGATTTCCCGCTTGGCGGCTCGGGAGAGGCCGGTGCCACCACGACCTGGGAGGGAACCACGGGGGTCGGCATCGACAACCCACTGGTGCGCCTGCTGTTCGCGCTGCGTTTCGGTGACTTCAACCTGCTGATCAGTGACCAGGTGACCAGCGAATCGCAGATCCTGTTCAAGCGCGCCATCGGGGAGCGCGTGCCCGAGCTGGCGCCATTCCTGGTCTATGACCACGATCCGTACATCGTCAGCACCGGCGACCAGCTGCTCTGGGTGTGGGACGCCTACACCGTGAGCGCTCGCTACCCGAACGCGCAGCCGCTGACCGAAGAGAGCCGTTTCGCCGGCGCGAACTACGTCCGCAACAGCGTCAAGGTTGTTGTCAACGCCTACGACGGCACGGTCCGCTTCTTCATCACCGATCCGGATGAGCCGATGATCGCCGCCTGGGCGCGCATCTTCCCGAGCCTGTTCGAGCCGCTGAGCGCCATGCCGGCCGGGCTCGACGCGCACCTCCGCTACCCGGAGGACCTGTTCATCGCCCAGAACCAGGCCTACCGGCTCTATCACCTGCCGGCGACCGAGTCGGGCGCCACCAACTTCTACAACCAGGAGGACCGCTGGGCGATCCCGCAGGACGTCGTTTCCGGCTCGGGGCAGCCCATGGAGCCGTACTACGTGATCATGCGGATCCCCGGCGAGGACGAGGCCGAGTTCGTCCTCATCCAGCCGCTCGTCCCCGAGCAGCGTCCGAACATGATCGCCTGGACCGCCGCCCGCATGGATCCGGGCGTCTACGGCGAGCGCATCGCATTCCACTTCCCGAACGACACGTCGACCGACGGACCGGCCCTGGTCGAGGCGCGGATCGACCAGGACGACGCGATCAGCTCCCAGTTCAGCCTGTGGGATCGCTCTGGCTCCGAGGTCATCCGCGGCAACCTGCTGGTGCTGCCGATCGGCGAGGACGGCCTGCTGTATGTCGAGCCGATCTTCCTCCAGGCCTCCGGCGCCCCGTTCCCGCAGTTCGTGCGGGTGATCATGGTGAGCAAGGACCGGGTGGCGTTTGCCGAAAACGTGGAGGACGCCATCGCGCAGGTGCTCGGGGAGGCGCTGCCTCCGCCTCCTGACGGCGGGGGAGGGCTACCCGCCGACGTCGCCGGCCTGGTGGTCGAGGCGCAGCGACTGTATGGAGAGGCACAGGCCGCGCTCACTGCCGGAGACCTGGGCACGTACCAGGCGCGCATCGACGCTCTCCAGGAGGTGCTCGACGCCCTCGCGGCGCTGACCGGCGTGGAGACCTCGCCGGTGCCGTCACCGTCCGCCAGCCCCGGGGGGTAGATGCGGGTCCTGGTCCTGGGCTCGGGTGCGCGGGAGCACGCGCTGGCCTGGCGGCTGGCGCGCGACGAGTCGGTGCGGCAGGTTCGAATCGCGCCGGGCAACGGCGGGACGCCGGCCGTGGCCGAGACCGTTCCGGACCTCGACATCAACGATCCGGCGGCGGTCGCTCGACACGCCGCTCGGGAGCGTTACGACCTCGTCGTGATCGGGCCCGAAGGACCGCTGGCTTCGGGGGTCGCCGACGCGTTGGAGCGGGCATCCGTCCCGGTCTTCGGACCGTCGCAGACGGCCGCTCGCCTGGAGTCGAGCAAGGTCTTCGCCAAGGAGCAGCTGCGCCGCGCCGGCGTGCCGACCGCCGAGAGCGCGGTCTTCGACGACGTCGAGGCGGCGGTCACGCATGCACGCGTCGCGGAGAGCGTACCGGTGGTCAAGGCCGACTGGCTGGCGGCCGGGAAGGGGGTCGTGGTGGCCGACACACCAGACGAGGCCGAGGAGGCTATCCGCGGCCTGCTGGGCGAAGCGCCGCCCGGCGCCCGCCTCCTGCTGGAGGAGCGGCTCGACGGGCGCGAGGTATCGGTCTTCGCCCTGGTCAGCGGCGAGGCGGTCGTGCCGCTGGCCGCGGCCTGCGATTACAAGCGGCTGCTCGACGGCGACGCGGGGCCGAACACGGGTGGGATGGGAGCGTATGCGCCGGTCCCGTGGTTCGGGCCGACGCATGTCGAACAGACCGTCGCCACGGTCTTCGAGCCGATCGCCTGGCGCATGGTGCGCGACGGCACGCCGTACCGCGGCGTCCTCTACGCCGGATTGATGCTGACCGAGGACGGGCCGATGGTGCTCGAGTTCAACGCACGCTTCGGCGATCCGGAGGCGCAGGTCCTCCTGCCCCTGCTCGATGGCGACCTGGCTGGCACCCTGCGTGCCGTCGCGGTCGGGGATCGCGTGGCGATGCAGGAAGGGCTTGGCCTGCGGTCGGGGGCGGCGGTCGGCGTGGTGGTCGCGAGCGAGGGCTACCCGGGCTCGGCGTCGCCGGAGCGCCAACTGTCCGGCGCGGAGCCATCCGGCCGCGATGACGACGGGCCGTCGCTCTGCTTCCATGCCGCCACTGCTCGCGGGTCCGATGGCGGGTATCGAAGCGCTGGCGGTCGGGTGGCCACCTTCGTGGGGATCGGCCCGGACCTGGCGAGCGCCCGCGCCACCACCGCCGATGCGGTCGCCGGCTGCCGGCTGGAGGGGAGCCAGGCGCGTTCCGACATCGCCTTGCGAGAGGTCCAGGCCGACCTCTGGCAGCGGCCGCCACGGGTATCCTAGGCCCGATGCCCCCCGCCCCCAGCGTCGCCGTCATCTGCGGCTCCCGATCGGACCTGCCCGCCCTGCAGGGCTGCTTCGACACGCTCGACCGCTACGAGATCGCGTGGGAGGCGAGCGTCATCAGCGCGCATCGCCAGCCCGAGGCGCTGGCCGCATACGTGCGCGAGGCCGACGCGCGCGGCGTCAAGGTCTTTGTCGGGGCTGCCGGCATGGCGGCGCACCTGCCCGGCGTGCTTGCCTCGCTGACCGCTCGGCCGGTGATCGGCGTGCCGCTCGACGGCGGAGCGCTCGGCGGCGCCGACGCGCTCTACAGCGTGGTCCAGATGCCGCCGGGGGTGCCGGTGGCGAGCGTCGCGATCGGGCCGCCGGGGGCGAAGAACGCCGCCCACCTGGCGGCGCGCATCCTGGCGCTCTCCGACCCCGGACTTGCGGGGCGGGTGGAGGCCATGCGCGCCGAGCAGGCAGCCGGCGCCGAGGCGCTCATCGATCCACGCGGCGCAGGCATGGCCGATCGGTGATCGATCGCTACGCGCTGCCCGAGCTGCGCGACCTGTTCAGCGAGCAGCGCAAGCTCGAGCTGTGGCTTCGGATCGAGCTGCTGGCGACCGAGGCGCAGCACGCGGCGGGCATCGTCCCGAGCGCCGATTGGGATCGGATTCGCACGACGGTCGGCGAGGTCGATGCTGCTCGGGCCCACGCCATCGAAGAGGAGTCGCAGCACGACGTCATCGCCTTCCTGCGATCGGTCACCGAGACGCTCGGTCCGGAGGGGCGCTGGCTGCACCACGGGCTGACCAGCTCTGACGTGCTCGACACCGCCACCGCCGTCACCCTGCGGGACGCCACGCGCTTCGTTGAGACCGAGGTCGGACGGCTGTCGGCGGTGCTCGGCGGACTGGCTGGGACGCATCGGGCCACCCCGATGGTCGGTCGCAGCCATGGGATCCATGCCGAGCCGACGACCTTCGGCTTCAAGGCAGCCGGCTGGTACGCCGAGGTGTCCCGGGACCTGGCGCGACTGGCCCGCGCCCGCGAGGGGATCGCGGTCGGCAAGCTGTCTGGCGCGGTCGGCACCCACGCGCACGTCGGCGTGGAGGTGGAGCGCTTCGTGTGCGAGTCGCTGGGCCTCATTCCCGATCCAGCGGCGACCCAGGTGGTGAGTCGCGACCGGCACGCCGAGCTGCTCACCGCCCTGGCCATCCTGGGCGGCACGCTGGAGCGGATCGCGGTCGAGGTGCGGCACCTGCAGCGGACGGAGGTCGGCGAGGCATTCGAGCCGTTCGGGGCCGGACAGCAGGGAAGCAGCGCCATGCCCCACAAGCGCAACCCGGTGCTGGCCGAGCGCGTGACGGGCCTCGCTCGACTGCTGCGCGGCGATGCGCTGGTAGCACTCGAGAACATGGCGCTCTGGCATGAGCGCGACATCAGCCACTCCAGCGCCGAGCGCTTCATCTTCGAGCGGGCGCTCGGCGTCGCCGCCTACGCGACGCGCACCATGGCCGACCTGCTCGCGGGGCTGGAGGTCGATGCCGAGCGGATGGCGCGCAACCTCGAGCTGCTCGACGGCATGGTCTATTCGGAGTCGCTCCTGCTGGCGATGATCGCCAAGGGAGCGGATCGGCAGGAGGCGTATCGGCTGGTCCAGGGCGCCGCGAAGCGGTCTTGGGGCCGGGAGGGGAGCTTCCACGCCGAGCTGCTGTCCGACGCGGAGGTGGGCGGCTGGCTCACGCCGGATGAGATCGAGCGGGCGATGGACCTGGAGCAGCACCTGGCGGGGATCGGCGCCGCGTACCGCGCGCTCGGCCTCGAGGACGCGGGGGAGGGGCCGTCATGACGCAGCGACGTGGCTGGCTCGGCAACGGCGTGGCCGCCGCCCAGATGGCCGGAGAGCGCGGCGACCTGTGGCTGCCCGGCGCGCTCGCCGCCCTGGGCTATCTCGCCTGGCTGCCATTGCTGGTCACGGTGGCCGGCATCCCGAGCCGGAGCGACCTGGCGTTCCTGGGCGCCGGCATCTTCAGCTCCGGCACCTTTCCGTTGAACCTGATCCTGCTCGCCATCCTGGTTGCCCTCCTGCTGCTTCTTGGCTGCCTGGTGGCGGCGTTCGGCGAGGCGGCGATCCTGCGGGCGTCCGGCCTCGGGACGCGGCGGTCGCTGGCGCATGACACGGAGGTCGCCTTCAGCATCGTCCTGGTCGCGGCGCTGCCCGCAATGGCGGTGCTGACCCTGATCGCGATGGGCGTTGCCGCCATCGCGCCGGGCGAGTTTGGGGCACCCGATATCGGCGGCTCGGTGGTGGTGCGCATCGCCGCGCAGCTCGTCCCGCTCTGGCTGGCGCTGG
>CAZDAV010000031.1:0-9847 GCA_964503725.1 uncultured Steroidobacteraceae bacterium | reverse complement strand
CGCGGCTACCATGGCCGGGTGATCGTCCCGCGCCTCGAGTGGCTCCTGCCGGACCCGGTCCCGCACCCACCCTCGTTCGCGGGATTCGGCCCACCGGTCGCGACGCTCCTGGCGCGGCGCGGATTCCTCGACGACGAGCAGCTCGGCCGCTTCCTCTTCGCCGGGGAGGCGTCCCTTCACGACGTGTCGTTGATGGCCGATGCCGATCTGGCGCTCGACCGCATCGAGCGGGCGATCGACGGCGGCGAGCGGATCGCGATCTGGGGCGACTACGACGCCGATGGCATGACCGCAGTGGTGGTCTGGGTCCTGGCGCTGCGGGCCCTGGGCATCGAGCCGCTCCGGCATATCCCGTCCCGGCTGGCCGAGGGGTACGGCCTCTCGATCGGCGGGCTCGAGCGCCTGCGCGCCGCCGGCACGACCCTGGTGATCACCTGCGACTGCGGCGTGTCGAACGCCGCCGAGGTGGAGGATGCTCGCGGCCTTGGGATGGACGTCATCGTCACCGACCACCACCTGCCGTCGGGCCCCCTGCCCCGCGCGGTCGCCGTTGTCGATCCGCACCGACCTGACTGCGCCTATCCCGATCCGAACCTGACCGGTGCCGGCCTCGCCTTCAAGCTGGCGTCGGCGCTGCTCGCGAGGCGCGGCACTGCCGCTGCCGACCTTGCCGGGGTGGCGGCCATCGGCACCATCGCTGACATGGCCCCCATGACCGGCGAGAGCCGCGCCATCGTGCGGCTCGGCCTCGACGAGCTGGCGGCGACGACCCGTGCCGGGCTGCGCGCGCTGCTGGCGCGTGCCGCGGAGGTGCCGGACCAGCCGACCGCCCGCGACCTGGCGTATGCCGTCGCCCCACGCATCAACGCCGCGGGACGCATCGCCGACGCAGAGCTGGCGATGTCGCTCCTGCTCGAGGAGGACCCCGCCGCCGCGGAACTGATCGCTGAGGAGCTCGAGGCCGTGCACGTCGAGCGGCGCGCCCTCACGGCGACGACCGTCGAGGAGGCACGTGCCGGTGCCGAAGAGCAGGCCGGGGACGGGCCGATCTGCCTGCGCGCCGACAACTGGCTGCCCGGCGTGGTCGGGCTGGTGGCGACCCGGCTGGTCGAGTCGCTCGGGCGTCCGGTGGCCATCGCCGCGCCGGTCGACGACGAGCTGCGGGGATCGGTGCGAGCCCCCGCCGACTTCCACGTGGCTCTCGCGCTCGAGGCCTGCGCCCCGCTGCTGCTGAAGCGCGGCGGCCATCCCGCGGCGGGGGGCTTCAGCCTGCGGGCCGCCGACTGGGAGGCATTTGCCGCGGCCTTCGCGGCCCTGCCGCGGCCATATCCCGCCGACCCGGGCCGCGCTCCGCAACGATCGCTGGCGCTGCGCATCGATCTCGTCCTGCCGGCCGCGCACCTGGGCTGGGCCCTGGCCGAGGAGCTGCAGCGGCTCGCCCCGTTCGGGCCTGGACATGTCGAGCCGCTCCTGGCCGTGACCGGCCTGCGTGTCGCCGAGGCGCGCCGAGTCGGCGCGGCGAGCGATCACCTGTCGCTGCGGATGCGCCGGGGCACCGAGGTCTTCGATGCGATCGCCTTCGGGACGCCGCTCGATCGGCCGCTGCCCGAGCCGGGCGATGCCCTGGACCTGGTCGGGACGCTGGAGCGGGACATCTTCCAGGGGCTGCCGCGGCTGCGGATCCGCGTCGTCGATTACGCGGACAGTGCCGCCAGCCCGCTCGTGGGACGGCGCCTCGCCGGCGCCGACGTGGCGCTGTCGATCGGCGAGACCGTGGCCGCGGGGTGAGCGGACGCCCCGACCCGCTCGATCGCCTGCGTGCCCGGGTCGAGCGACTCGGGGCGCCGCTGTGCCTGGGGATCGACCCGCATCCAGACGCGCTCCCCGCCGACCTGCCCCGCGACGTCGACGGCGTCGAGCGCTTCTCCCGCGCCCTGCTCGAGGCGGCGGGCGAGTTCGCGGCCGCGGTGAAGATCAATGTCGCCTTCTTCGAGGCGCTCGGCTCCGCCGGCTGGGCTGCGCTCGAACGGCTGGTCAAGGACGTCCCCGCCGACCACTACCTTGTCCTCGACGCCAAGCGCGGAGACATCGGCACCAGCGCCCAACGCTACGCCGAGGCCCTCCTTGGCCGGCTGGGGGCCGATGCGGTCACGGTCTCCCCGTACCTTGGCGAGGACGCGGTCGAGCCCTTCCTGGCCTACCCGGGACGGGTCGTCTATTTGCTGGTGCGGACCAGCAATCCGAGTGCCGGTCGCCTCCAGGATCTGCCCGTGTCCGGCGCTCCGCTGCACGAGCACGTCGCGCGCTGGGCGGCCGAGCGATGGACCGATGGGCGAGTCGGGCTGGTGGTCGGCGCCACTGCCCCTGGCGAGTTGGCGGGCCTGAGATCGCTCGTTCCGGGCCCCGCGTTCCTGGTGCCGGGCGTCGGGGCGCAGGGCGGAGACCTCGACGCGGCGGTGGCGCACTGTCACGGGACGCTCGCGCCCGGCCTGGTCAGCATCTCGCGTGGGATCAGCGCCGCATCCCGCGGCGACGACTGGCGCTCGGCCGCCGCGGCATCGGCCCAGGCCTGGCTCGGTCGCATGCGGGAGGCCGGTGCTACACTCCCGGCCTAGCATCGCCAGCGAGGAACCGCGAACGACATGGGACCCATCGGCTGGCAGGAGCTCATCATCCTGCTCGTTGTCGTCCTCATCATCTTCGGCCCCGGCAAGCTGCCTGATATCGGCAATGCCATCGGGCGCGGCGTGCGCGAGTTCCGGAAGGCGTCGAACGACCTCGAGAGCTCGATCCGCGGTGAGCCGAGCAAGGCAGCTGCCCCGTCGCGCGAGCCGGCGCCCGCCGACGACGCGACCGAGGCGAAGTAGCCCGTCCCCATCGGTCGATTCCCGGGGGAGGCGACCGGCCCGTGGCGTGCCCGTGCCCGCTGAGCGACTGAGGCATCCATGACCGACGGCGGGGCCACGATGAGCCTCATCGAGCACCTCGAAGAGCTGCGGCGGCGCGTGATCATCATCGTGGCTTCGATCCTGGTCGGTGCCATCGCCGGCTTCGTCATCGCGCGCCAGGTGCTGGCCATCCTGCGCGACCAACTGCCCGAGGGCTACCGTGAGCTCCACTTCCTCGGTCCGGCTGACCCGCTCTCCGCCCAGCTCAAGATCGCCGGCTTCCTGGGCATCGCGATCGCCATGCCGGTGATCCTGTTCCAGCTGTGGCGCTTCGTGTCGCCGGGCCTGACCAAGCGCGAGCGACGCTTCATCTGGCCGGTGATCATCGGGGCCATGGCGCTCTTCGTGGCCGGCGTGGTTCTCGGCTACCTGGTCATTCCCTATACGCTGCGCTTCCTGCTCGACTTCAGCCAAGGCCTCGCCACTCCGAACCTGACCATCGACGGCTACATCGGCTTCGTGACGACCATGATGCTGGCGTTCGGGCTGGTACTCGAGTTCCCGATCGTGCTCATCGGCCTGGCGCGGGTGGGGATCCTGACCCACCGCCGCCTTGCCTCGCGGCGCCGTTGGGCGATCCTGGCGATCGTGCTTTTCGCCATCGTGCTGACCCCCGGCAGCGACCCGATCTCGCCGCTCATCCTCTCGGGCGTGATGTTCCTCCTGTTCGAAGGATCGTTGCTGATCATCCGCCTGATCCGGCGCTAGGACCGATGGCCGCCGCTCCGCGGGTCCTGCTGCTGACCGACCCCGCGATGGACGCCCACCGTCCCCCCGGCCATCCCGAGCGACCCGAGCGCCTCGCGGCGGTGGCCGCGGGCGTGACCGACGGCGCCGCGAGCGCGGGCGCGGAGCTGGAGCTGCGACCGGTGATCTTGGTCGAGGACGAGGTGCTGGAGCGCGTGCATCCGCGGTCTCACCTCGACGCGCTGGACGAGGCCGCGCAGTCGGGCGGCGGGTGGATCGACGCCGATACGTTCCTGGGGCCGGGGTCGATGGCCGCCGCCCGGATGGCTGCCGGCGCAACGGTCCAGGCGGCGCTCGCGGTGGCTCGCGGCGAGGCTGCCGTCGCCTTCGCCGTGGTGCGGCCGCCCGGCCACCATGCCCGCGCCGAGCGAGCAGCGGGGTTCTGCCTCCTCAACAGCATCGCGGTGGCCGTCCTGGCGCTGCGCGCGGCGGGGCTGGCCCGGCGGGTCGCCATCCTGGACTGGGACGTCCACCATGGAGACGGGACGCAGGAAATCTTCGAGCGTGACCACGAGCTCTGCTATGCCTCGAGCCACCAGATGCCGCTCTATCCGGGGACCGGCTGGGCGGCCGACGCTGGAATCGGTCCCGGCCTGGGGACCATGCACAACGCACCGCTCGCGCCCGGCAGCGGTGACGACGCATTCGTGAGCGCCTGGACGACGCGCCTGTTGCCCGCGGTCGAGGCCTTTCGGCCAGAGGCGATCCTCGTGTCGGCCGGCTACGACGCGCATCGGCTTGATCCGCTGGCGGGGCTGGAGGTGAGCGACCTCGGCTTCCGGCGCGTGGCGGAGGCGACCGGCAGCCTGGCCGCGCGTCTCCTCCTTCCGGGCGTGGCGTTGACGCTGGAAGGCGGCTATGACCTCGAGGCGCTGCGCCTCAGCGCGGCCGCCACCGTGGAGGGCCTGCTGGCCGGCCTGGCGGCGGGGTCGGCGCCGAGCTGAGGCTATACTCGGTCTCGATCCGGGCGAGGAGGAGGGCGCATGGCACGAGCAGCAGGTCCCGCCGCCCCGGCGACCGTCCCGAGGACCCGCGCCGAGGCGTCCCGCCGCGCCACCCGAACGACGAAGGCGCCCGGCGACGGGCACGTCGTGGTCATCAGCGGCCTCTCCGGGGCCGGCAAGAGCCAGGCCAGCAAGCTGTTCGAGGATCTCGGCTACTACTGCGTCGACAACCTGCCGCCGGACCTCCTGGACCGATTCCTGGCGCTGCGCGACACCGATCCGGAGCGTTACCGCAACGTCGCGCTGGTGCTCGATATCCGAGCCGGGGACCCGGCCCCCGCCATTGAGGCGGCGCGCGCCGCGCTCGACTCACGAGGCGTGCCGCTGCAGGTCATCTACCTGGAGGCGAGCGACGCGATCCTGGTCAGCCGCTTCAGCGAGACGCGTCATCGCCACCCGCTGCAGACGCGGAGCGGGGTGCAGGCCGGGATCCTGCTCGAGCGGGGTCGCCTGGCGCGGGCCCGCGAGCTGGCCGACCAGGTGATCGACACCAGCAACCTGTCGATCGGGCAGCTGAAGGAGCGCCTCTTCCGCCACGTGCCGCGCGACAGCGCCGTCGACGAGCTGCAGATCGACATCCTGACCTTTGGCTTCAAGTTCGGCATCCCGATCGAGGCTGATCTCGTCTTCGACGTCCGATTCCTGACCAACCCGTACTACGTGCCTGACCTCAAGTCGCTCTCCGGGCTCCAGACGCCGGTGCGCGACTACGTCCTCGGGCAGCCGGCGGCCGGCCGCTTCATCGACCTGGTGGTGGAGCTGCTGCAGCTGACGGTGCCGGCCTATCGGTCCGAGGGCAAGATGCGCCTGATGGTGGCACTCGGCTGCACCGGCGGGTATCACCGTTCGATCGCCCTGGCCGAGGAGCTCGCCGAGCGACTCCGCGCCCTGGGCGGCGTCTCGGTCGCCGTCTTCCACCGGGAGCTCGAGCGATGAAGCGGCCGCGAATCCCGCGCTGGCTCTACCCGGGCATGCACCTGAAGCGCTGGCTCGTGCTCCTCTTCTTCGGGATCACCGTCCTGGGCCTGGGCGCGGCGATCATGATCGTCGAGTTCTACCGCGGCCTGCCCGACGACTCGTTCATCGTGCTGCTCACCGGAGCCGGCCTGGACCGGCCGGTTCGGGCCGTGCTGGTGGCGCTCGGTGGCGTGCTGCTGACCGCCATCGGCGTCTGGGGCCTGATGCGCAGCATCGTCTCCCCGTTCGTGACCCGCGGTGACTCGGTGCTGGAGGTGCTCTACACCAAGCGCTACCTGGCCCGCGGGCCGCGGATCGTGGCGATCGGGGGAGGGACCGGCCTGTCGACCCTGCTTCGCGGCCTGAAGGGCTACTCGGCCAACATCACCGCCATCGTCACGCTGGCCGATGACGGCGGCAGCAGCGGGCGGCTGCGGCAGCAGCTTGGCATCCCGCCGCCGGGCGACATTCGCAACTGCATCGCGGCGCTGGCCGACGCCGAGCCGCTGATGACCCAGCTCATGCAGTACCGCTTCCCGCCCGGCTCGGGCCTCGACGACCACGCGTTCGGCAACCTGTTCATCGCGGCCATGACCGCGGTGACCGGCGACTTCGAGGAGGCGGTGCGCGAGTCGAACCGGGTGCTGGCGGTGCGCGGCCAGGTCCTGCCGGCCACGAGCGTGCCGCTCAACCTGGCGGCGACGCTGGCCTCCGGCCGACGCCTGAGCGGTCAGGCCTCGATCAGCCAGGCCGATGAGCCGATCGCCCGCGTCTCGATCGAGCCGGGCGATGTCCGCGGCAATCCCGAGGCACTCGAGCGGATACTGGAGGCGGACCTCGTGGTGGTCGGCCCCGGCAGCCTCTTCTCGAGCGTGCTGCCCAACCTGCTGATCAGCGACATCCGCGACGCGGTGGCGGCCGCGAGCGGGATCCGCGCCTACGTCTGCAACGTGGCCACGCAGCCCGGCGAGACCGGCTTCTACTCGGCGGCGCAGCACCTCGAGGCGCTGATCGATCACGTCGGCGACGGGCTCTTCGACTACGTCCTGCTCAATGACAACCACGATGCGCGGCGCCCCGAGGGCTGGCTCGGGCAGCCGGTGCGGGTCGATGTGCGGCGTCTCGAGGAGCTGCCGATCACGATCGTGGAGGAGGACCTCGTCGACGTGACGAACGCGCATCACCACGACCCCGCCAAGCTCGCGGCGGCGCTGATGCGCATCCAGCAGCAGGACCGCGCCGAGCGGCCGCGCCAGCGCCGGACCGTCTCCCGCCCGACCGCATCGGCCGGCTGACCGACTCCGCATGCTGGTCGCCAGCGAGCTGAAGGGCGAGCTCGCCCGCATTCGCCCTGCACGCCCGTGCTGCCGGCGCGCGGAGCTGCTCGGGCTGCTGCAGGCATCCGGGACGGATGGCAGGGTCCGCACCCTCGACCACGCCACGGCCCGCATCGCCGTGCAGCTGTCGGCCTCGATCGGCCTGCCGATTGCCCCGCCCCGCCGCGTGCGATCGGGTTCGCCACCGGGTCGCGGCCGACACCACCTCGAGGTCAGCCTTGACCGCCTGCTCAGCGATGGCGCCACGCCGAGCATCGTGAAGGCCTGCGACCGCCGCGCCTTCCTGCGCGGCGTCCTGTTGGGCGCGGGGTCGATCTCCGGGGGTCCGGGCGGCCCGCACGTCGAATTCGTCTTCGCCGAACGTCGGCGCGCGACCGAGGTTCGCAACCTGCTCGCCGAGAGCGACGTGCGTGCCTCTCACATGCAGCGTCGCGGGCGGCATGTCATCTACCTGAAGGGCCAGGAGCAGATCGCCGGGCTGCTGCGGCTGACCGGCGCAAACCGGGCGCTCCTTGACTTCGAGACGAGCCGCGTCAGTCGCGACGTGCGGAACCGGCTGAATCGGCAGCTGAACGCAGAAGAGGCCAACCTCGGCCGGACCGTGCGCGCCGCCGACCGGCAGCTCCAGGCGATCACCAGGCTCGAGGCCAGCGGCGAGCTGGATCGCCTGTCCGATGGCCTGCGCGAGGCGGCGGCGCAGCGGCGACGACAGCCGGACGCCGATCTCGGTTCGCTGGCCTCGGGGCTCGGCATCGGTCGATCCGCGATGAACCATCGCCTGCGGCGTCTGCTCGAGATCGCCGCCGAATCCGCTCCGCCGCCACGCAGCCGAAGCTGACAGGAGCCAACGTGGACGCCGCTCGCTCACCGCTGATCGCCGGCAACTGGAAGATGAATCCCGCCTCCTCCGCGGCGGCCGCAGCGCTCGCCGTCGAGGTCCGTGACGCGACCGCCGGGTTGGCGGCGCGAACGGTCATCTGCCCGCCCACGATCTGGCTCGCCGCCGTGGCGGCCGCAGTCGGGGGCGGCTCGAGCGAGGTAGGGCGGCTGGGGATCGGCGCCCAGACGATGCGGGCCGAGGAGACCGGCGCGTACACGGGCGAGACCTCTCCCCTCATGGTTGCCGAGGTGGCGCAGTACGTGATCCTCGGCCACTCCGAGCGCCGCCAGTACGACAACGAGACCGATGCGGCCGTGGCTGCCAAGGTGGCGTCGGCGGTGGCGCACGGCCTGGTTCCGATCGCCGCCATCGGGGAGCGCGGCGACGAGCGCCGAGCTGGGCTCACTGCGGTCGTCATCGAGCGCCAGCTGCGGGCGGCGATCTCGCGCCTGGATCGCATCGCCGGCAGCCGGCTGGTGGTCGCCTATGAGCCGGTCTGGGCGATCGGCACCGGTGATGCTGCCTCCGGCGAGGACGCTCAGGCGGCGGCCGCCCAAGTGCGCGCGATCCTGGCCGAGTCGGACCCAGCCAGCGCCGATGAGGTCCCGATCCTCTACGGCGGCAGCTGCACGCCGGACAACGCGGCCGAATACTTCGCACAGGCGGATATCGACGGCGCGCTCGTCGGCGGCGCCTCGCTCGACGCGGACGCCTTCGCGCAGATCGTGCGTCTTGCGGTCGAGGCCCACGGGTGAGCGAGGACCCGGCGCCTCCCAGGCCGCTCGTCCTGTGCGTCCTGGACGGCTTCGGCATCTCGGACGACCCCCAGCGCAACGCACTCCTGGCAGCGCGCCTGCCGACCTGGGACCGGCTCACCGCCGAGTGGCCCACATGTCGCCTCGAGGCGTCGGGCGAGGCGGTCGGGCTGCCGGCCGGCCAGATGGGAAACAGCGAGGTCGGACATCTCAACCTGGGAGCCGGCTTCCCGGTGCTCCAGGACCTCCCTCGCATCAGCCGCGCGATCGCCGATGGCTCATTCTTCGAGAACCCGGTCCTGAGAGCCGCAGCGCGGCACGCCGTGGAGCGGGGGACGCGGCTCCATCTGCTGGCGCTGGTCGGGCCGGGCGGCGTCCATGCGATCGACGAGCACATCGAGGCGATGGTCGAGCTGGCCGCGCGCGCCGGCCTGCCCGCCGACCGGGTGCTCCTGCATGCCTTCACCGATGGGCGCGACACCGCGCCGCGCTCTGCCGCGGAACTGCTGCCGGCGCTGGCCCGCCGCATCGCGTCTCGTGCCACCGTGGCCACGGTCAGCGGCCGCTTCTACGCCATGGACCGCGACGGACGCTGGGATCGGATCGCCCTCGCCTGGGAGGCGATCGTGCACGGGCAGGGGCTGGCGGCCGCCTCCGCCGACGATGCCATCGCCGCTGCGCATGACCGCGACGAGGGCGACGAATTCATCCGCCCCACCGTGATCGCTGGCTACCCGGGGATAGGGGACGGAGATGCAGTCGTCCACCTCAACTTCCGGGCGGATCGCGCCCGACAGCTGACCGGCGCGCTGGTGCTCGACGACTTCGACTCGTTCGATCGCGGCCGGCGGCCGGCCGACCTGCTCGTGGCGACACTGACGGAGTACCAGCGACCGGACGAGCGGCCGGTGAGCGTTGCCTTCCCGCGGCTCGAGATCGACTCGCTGGCCGCCTACCTGTCGCGGCTCGGGAAGCACCAGCTCCACGTGGCCGAGACCGAGAAATACGCCCACGTGACCTACTTCTTCAACGGCGGTGTCGAGGAGACGCTGCTCGGCGAGGAGCGGATCCTGGTGCCATCGCGCCGGGACGTCGCGACCTACGACCTGGCGCCCGAGATGAGCGCTGAGCCGATCACGGATCGGGTCCTGGAAGGTATCGGGTCGGGCGCCTTCGACTTCATCCTGGTCAACTACGCGAACGCGGACATGGTGGCGCA
>CAZDAV010000030.1:0-10103 GCA_964503725.1 uncultured Steroidobacteraceae bacterium | reverse complement strand
GACTCCGACTGCGGCCAGGCGGCCATGAGCTGTGCCGCCCAGGCCAGCTGGTTGAGCAGCGACCTTGCCGCCAATCCCAGCGCATGCTCGATCGTCTTCTACCACCATCCCCGCTGGTCGAGCGGCAACCATGGCGACATCGTCCAGAGCGACCCGTTCTGGCGCGCCGCGGCTGCGGCCGGCGTGGAGATCATCCTGAATGGGCACGACCACAGCTACGAGCGCTTTGCGCCGATGGATGCGAATGGAGCCGCATCCGCCGCGGGGGTTCGCGAGTTCGTGGTGGGGACCGGCGGGCGCAATCACACCAATACGTTCCCCACGATCCGGCCCAACAGCGAGGTCCGCAACGGTGCGACCTTCGGCGTCCTGAAGCTCACGCTCGACGCGGACACCTATGAATGGCAGTTTCTCCCGATTGCCGGGCAGACCTTTACCGATGCCGGCAGCGGCTCGTGCCAATGACCTCGGCGAGCCATTGATATCGCCAAGCGATTGACGGCCAAGGCGATGTGACAGACAAGCTGTCCCGACCGGGCGCCTGAATACGCGTGTGAAGACACGCTCCGGGGCTGCCCATCGCCGCGAAGGCTCCCTCGTCGACTCCCTCGGCGCGCCGGTAAGCGCGCGATAACGGTCCGGTGAATGGCACCTCGGCTACCATCGGGGAGATGCCAGCGGTCGTGCCGTCCCCGAACCAGATCCCGATCTTCGAGGAGCTGGTGGCGCCGGCGTCCCGACGCCCGCGACCGCACCTCCGCCTCCAGCCGCCGCTCCTCGCGGATCTGACGCCGCGACAGCGCAAGGCTGTCACCCACGGGGACGGGCCGCTCCTGATCGTGGCCGGCGCGGGGACCGGCAAGACGACCGTCATCACCCGTCGCATCGCGTGGCTCATCGCCGAGAAGCGCGCCAAGCCGGGCGAGATCCTGGCCCTGACCTTCACCGATCGTGCAGCGCTGGAGATGACCGAGCGGGTCGATCAGCTGGTTCCCTACGGCTACACCGATACCGTGATCAGCACCTTCCACGCTTGGGGCGATCGGCTCCTGCGCGAGCACGCCCTCGAGGCGGGCCTCTCCGATCGGTCGACCGTGCTGTCGAAGGCCGAGCAGGTGATCTTCCTGCGTGAGCACCTCTTCGAGCTGCCCCTGGACCGATACCGCCCCCTGGGCGATCCGACTCGATTCCTGCATGCGCTGGCGACGCTCATCAGTCGCGCCCGCGACGAGGACGTGACGCCGGCCGATTACGGTGCCTTCGCGGCTGCCCTCAGCGACGCAGCCGCCGCGGCGCCCGAGGACGCGGCACTGGGCGAGTCGGCCGGCCAGCAGGCCGAACTGGCCGCCTGCTACGCGGCCTACCAGGCGCTCATGCGCGGCAACGATCGGATCGACTTCGGCGACCAGGTCGGCCTCGCGCTCGACCTGCTGCGGGAGCACCCGACCATCCTGGAAGCCGAGCGAGAGCGGTATCGGTACATCCTGGTCGACGAGTTCCAGGACACCAACCACGTCCAGTTCGAGATGGTGAAGCTACTCGCCGGATCGCCGAGCGCCAACCTGACCGTGGTGGGCGACGACGACCAGAGCATCTACCGTTTCCGCGGCGCCGCCCTCTCCAACATTCTCGGCTTCCGGGACGCATACCCCTCTGCCGCCAGCGTGGTGCTGACCGACAACTTCCGCAGTCGGCAGCCGATCCTGGACGCGGCCTATCGCCTCATCCGTCACAACGACCCGGACCGACTCGAGGCGCGCGAGGGGCTTGACAAGCGGCTGGTGGCGCGGGCGCATGGGCGACGCGGCCCCGCCGCGGAAATGCCGATCGAACTGCTCGCCTTCGACACCGGCTCCGATGAGGCGGATGCCATCGCGGACCGGATCGCCGCATCGCTGGGTGGCGGCCGACGTGCCGGCGATCACGCCGTGCTGGTGCGCACCAACCGCGACGCCGACCCGATCCTGCGGTCGCTGAACATGGCACGCGTGCCGTGGCGCTTTGCCGGCACTGCCGGCCTCTACCGACAGCCGGAGGTCCGGCTGCTGGTCAGCTTCCTGCGGGCCGTCAACGACCCGGAGGACTCGGTCAGCTGCTACGACCTGGCCACATCCGAGCTGTTCGGGCTCGACCCGCGCGACGTGACCCTGGCGCTCAATGCCGCCGCCCGACGGCGTACCAGCCTCGAGTCGGCACTGCGTACGGCATCGAATCAACCGGACGATGCGCACTTCGGCCGACGGCCGCTGGAGGTGGTGGCCCGCCTGCTGGCCAGCCTCGACCAGCATCGGGCCATGAGCGTCGAGCGCACCACCGGAGAGTTGCTCTACCACTTCATCAGCTCGTCCGGCTGGCTTGGTCGCCTGGCCGCGGAGGCGCGCCAGAGCGGCGACGAGCGGCTCGCCAACGTGGCACGCTTCTTCGAGATCGTGCGGCGGCAGTCGTCCCTGTTGCGCGATGACCGGCTGCCGTTCCTCGTCGCGCAGCTCGACACCCTGATCGAGGCGGGCGACGACCCCTCGACCGCCGACGTCGCGGCCGATGACGGTGACGCGGTCCACGTGCTCACCTACCACCGCGCCAAGGGCCTGGAATTCCCGATCGTGATCATGGTCGGGCTCGTCGACGACCGCTTCCCGACGCGCTCGCGCGGCGACCTGCTCCCGCTGCCGCCCGAGCTGGTTCGTGAGCCGCCACCCGGGGGCGACCACCACCTCGCCGAGGAGAGGCGCCTCTTCTACGTGGGCATGACGCGCGCGCGGGAGGAGCTGGTGCTGACCTGGGCCCGCGACTACGGTGGCCGGACCGCGCGGCGCATGAGCCAATTCGTGCTGGAGGCGCTCGATCTCCCCCCGGCGACGCCGGTCGAGGCACTGCGGCCGAGCGTCGCCGAACGACTGGCGCGGCATGAGCAGCCGGCCCGCAGGCCGGCGGTTGCGCCTCCGCCCTCGCTGGCAGACCGGCCCCTGAACCTCAGCTACGGGCAGGTCAACGACTATCTCGAATGCCCGGCCAAGTACCGCTTCGGGCACGTCATTCGCATTCCGACGCCCGTGACCCACCAGCTGGTCTACGGTCGCGCGCTCCACGCCGCCGTGCAGGCCTTCCACCGTCGCCAGATGGCCAAGCGTCCGATGTCCCTCGACGAGCTGCACGCCGAGCTCGATGCTGCCTGGGAGTCGGCCGGCTTCCTGACCCGCCAGCACGAGGAGGCGCGCAGGTCGGCCGCCCGCGACGCGCTCGAGCGCTTCTGGTCCGCGCAGCAGGCCGATCCCGCAATCCCCACCGCGGTCGAGCTGGAGTTCGTGGTGCCGCTCGGACGCGATCGTGTGCGGGGGCGCTACGACCGGGTTGACACCGACCGCGATGGTCGCGTCACGATCACCGACTACAAGTCGAGCGATGTGCGCGACCCCGCAACTGCGGGCCGGCGCTCCCGTGAGTCGCTGCAGCTGGCGATCTACGGCCTCGCCTGGGAGGCACAGCACGGCCGAGCGCCGGAGGCGCTGTCCCTGCACTTCCTGGAGTCGGGGATCGAGGGACGCAGCCCGGCCACACCGAAGCGGCTGGCGCGCGCTGCCGAGCAGGTCGCAAGCGCCGCCGAGGGCATCCGCGCCGGTCACTTCGAGGCGCAGCCCTCGCCGACCCGCTGCGGCTACTGCCCGTTCCGCGAGATCTGCCCCGACGCGATTCGATGATCCGGATGCCCGACCGCGCATGACCGGGCGCAGCCGCCTGGCCGTCGCCGCCCTCGTCCTGCTGGCCGTGCTGTGTGGCGTCGTCCTGGTCGCCTTCGCCGGGAACGTCTGCGCCACGGACAGCCTGACGCGGCCGTGCCCGGATGCGGCGCTCAATCGCGCGGTGGTCGTGTTGCTGGCCGCCGCGACCGGCGGCCTGGCAGTTGCCCCATTCGCGCTGCTCGCCGAGTTCGCCATTCGGCGACGGATCGTGTACCGCGGCGCCTGGGGCCGCGCGTCGCGTCGCGGGCTGCTCGTGGCGGCGGCGATCGGCGCCCTCGCAGGGCTGCGGCTGGGCGGCGCGCTCTCCGTGCCGGCGGCACTCTTCGTCGTCACCCTGGCGGCGGTCGTCGAGTGGTTCGCTCTCCGTCGCTTCGACCTGCCGTGACGCCGGCTCGGGCATGAGCGCCGACATCTTCGCCTCGCAGCCGGCCGACGAGGACCTGCTCGCCGAGCTGTACGACCTCGAGCACGACGAGGTGGTCGAGGACCTCGCGTTCTACCGGGAGATGGCGCGACGGTCCGTCGGGCCGGTGCTCGACCTGGGGTGCGGGTCGGGCCGGCTCTTCGCGCCGCTGCTGGAGGGCGGGGCGACGCGCATCGTCGGCATCGATGGGTCGGCTGCGCTGTTGCGCCGTGCGGAGGCGAGGATCGCGGCTGATAGCCGCCTCGACATGGCCGCGGGAGAGGACCGCATCCGCCTGGTGCATGGCGATGTTCGGGCGCTGGCGACGCTCAATGTCCGCGAGCGGTTCAGCCTGGCGATCGGTGCCGGCGTCCTCGCGCACCTGGATGGCCCGGAGGAGGCGCTGCGGATGCTGGGCGGGGTTCGCTCCCTGCTGGCCGCCGGCGGCCGTCTCGCCCTCGACGACCTGGGGCCGGGAGCGATGCCCGACCGCGACCTGCCCCTCTCGATCGATTGGCGGCGCCAGCTCCGCGGACGGGAGGTGGTCAGGCGCAGCGAGCTGATCCGTCGGGAGTCTCCGGAAGGCCTGCGACTGGCCTTCTCCACGATCGTGGATGCAGTACAACCCGATGGTACGATAGCGCGACTTCCGGCCAGCCATAAGCTCTGGTATCCATCTCCCGAGGCGCTCGCCGCGCTCGTGTCGCAGGCGGGGATGGTGGTCGATGTGAGCTACGGCTCGCACGATCTCGAGCCGCTCGACCGGAAGAGCGGGCGCCGCATCTTCGTCGTGGTCTACGTGCCTGCGGCGGGTTCGCGTCGCGAGAGGTGAGGGTTTGGCGGATCAGATCCGGCTGTTGGTGATCGAGGATGTGCCGCAGGTGGCGATGCACATGCGATCGCTGCTGCACGCGCAGGCCCAGATCAAGATGCTCGACGTCGTCACATCCGGCGACCAGGCGCTTGCCGCCGTCGCAGAGATGCATCCGGACGTGGTCATCGTCGATGCCCTGCTCCAGGGACGGGTCTCGGGGATGCAGGTCGCGGAGCAGGTTCGCCGCACCGAGCCGAACGTGGCCCTGATCGTGCTGACCGTGCCGCAGAACCCGATCAGCGTGGACTCGGCCGCCGGCGTGGACGCGGTCCTGAAGATGCCCTTCTCCGGCTTCGACCTGACGACCATGGTCCGCAAGGTCCACGAGGAGAGCAGCGTCGGTGGCACGCGCAGCGCCTCGATGATGATCAGCCTCTTCTCACCGAAGGGCGGTGTCGGCCGGACAACTCTTGCCTACAACCTTGCCGTCGCCCTCGGCGTCGACCATCGGGTCTGCCTGATCGACGGGGCGCTCCAGTTCAGCGACCTGCGCGGCCTGCTGCGCGCCCCGGCGAACGCGCCGTCGATCGTCAATCTGCCGACCGACAAGATCCGCGATACCGACCTTGCCGACGTGCTCTGGAAGGACTCCTCCGGGGTCGACGTCCTCCTGGCCCCGCCGCGCATCGAGATGGCCGAGATGGTAACCGTGCGTGACATCGAGAAGGCGCTCTCCATCATCCGCAGCGTGTACGAGATCGTGGTGGTCGACACGCGGGCGACCCTCTCCGACGACGTGCTCGCCTTCCTCGACGCATCGGACCTGATCCTCGAAGTGCTCGCCTACGACAGCATGGCGATCCGCGGCCTGGCGATGGCCGACGAGGCATTTGCCACCATCGGCTATCCGGCCTCCAAGCTGGCCACCGTCCTCAATCGCTCCGATTCGACCGGAGGCTTCAGCAAGGCCGATGTCGAGGAGGCGCTGAGCCGTACGATCGACCACGAGGTGGTCTCCGACGGCAGGTTGGTGATCGCGGCCAACAACGAGGGCGTGCCCTTCGTGCTGGCCAGCCCCGATGCGCCGATCTCGCAGGACATTCGCCGCATGGCGGAGTCGATCAGCGCTCGCCTGCGCGAACGGACCCCGGCCCTGGCTCGACGCTGAGTCTGGCGGTGCGGTCCAGGGCAGACTCGCGCCCGATCGGCGTCTTCGACTCTGGCGTCGGCGGACTGACCGTGCTGGCGGAGCTCCGGCGCCGGCTGCCGGCCGAGTCGACGATCTATCTCGGCGACAACGCGCGCGCCCCATATGGGCCGCGCTCGGCGGATGAGGTGCGACGCTTCACGCTGGAGTCGGTGGCCTGGCTGCTCGCCCGCGAGGTCAAGATGCTCGTGCTCGCCTGCAACACCGCGACCGCGCAGGCGCTCCCGCTGGTCCGCGAGGTGTCCAGCGTGCCGGTGCTCGGAGTGGTGCGTCCGGGGGCACTGGCGGCGGCTGCGTCGACGCGTGCCGGCCACGTGGGGGTGATCGCCACCGCTGGGACGGTTGCCTCGGGCGCCTATCCGGCGGCCATCGGCGAGGCCGATCCGACGCTGACGGTCACCCAGCTCGCCTGCCCGCAGCTGGTGCCGCTGGTGGAGGCCGGCGATCTCGACGGCCCCGTCACCGAGGCCGCGCTGCGCAGCTACCTTCGAGACCTGTTCGGGGCCGATGCAGCGATCGATACGCTCCTGCTGGGCTGCACCCACTATCCGCTGCTGCGTCCGCTCATCGAGCGCATCGCGGGGCCCGGGGTGGCGGTGGTCGACTCCGCGTTCACCACCGCACTGGCGGCCGAGGATCTGCTCGACGCGCTCGGCGCGCGGACTGCGGCGAACGGCGAGGGGCAGAACCGGATCGTGACCAGCGGCGATGTGGCTGCCTTCTCCGCGGTGGCGGGGGCGGTCTTCGGCGCGGCCCTCCCCTCCGTGGAGCATGCGGCGGTCACCTCCGACTAGACTCAGCCCATGCCAAGCAACGCGACCCGGCTCGGGATGGGCATCGTCGTCGGTGGCCTGCTCGGGATGGGCGCCACGGTGGTGCAGCGCGAGCTCCTGCGCAGAGCGGGAACGCACCTCATCGACTGGGAGGCGGTGCGCCAGATCGCACGTCGCCGCCTCGGCGCCGCCGGCGCGCCGCTGAGCGCCGCGGAACGAGCCGCCGCCGACGCCTTCTACCGTGCGGAGCTGCTGCGCATCGAGCCGTTCGTGGCCGAGTCGATCGGAGCCGCGCTGCCACGGGCGCTCGAAACGCCGGCGGTGGTCGACCGCCTGGAATGGATCGACCTCAACCTGGCCACATTCGAGCAGCTGTTCGGCCGGGTCGAGCAGATCGTGACCGCGGCGACGTCCGGCGCCGATACGCCGGGGCGCGCCCTGGCGCGCATCGTCAACCGCTCGCTGGGCAACCAGCAGCTCGGCTTCCTGATGGCGTTCCTGGCGCGGAAGGTGCTGGGGCAGTACGACGTCAGCCTGCTGGCGGCCGCGCCGGCCCCCGACGCGCGCGGACGGTTGAACTTCGTCGAGCCCAACATCGTGGCCACCGCCGCCAACCTGGGCGTCCCGCTGCCGCAGTTCCGGACCTTCATCGCCCTGCACGAGGTGACGCACGCATTCGAGTTCGAGGCCTACCCGTGGCTCCGCGAGCACTTTGCGGCGTCGGTCGGCGAGGCGCTCGAGCTGCTGGCAGCCGACTCGGGCGGCCTGGCGACCCGGCTGCGCGCCGCGCTGCGAGGGCGCAGCGGCCACTGGCTGGAGCGGATGATGACGCCGCCGCAGCTGGACGCCTTCCGTCGCACGCAGGCGCTGATGTCCCTGCTGGAGGGCTATTCGAACCACGTCATGAACGACGCCGGCGAGCGGCTGCTGCCCGGCTTCGCCCGTCTGCACGAGCGCTTCGAGCGACGCAACGAGGCTCGCGGCGCGCTTGAGCGCGCCATCCTTCGCATCACCGGGCTCGATCTGAAGCTCGAGCAGTACGCCGCCGGCGAGCGATTCGTGACGGCCGTGCTCGCGGCGCGCGACCGCTCATTCTTGAACCGAGTCTGGGAGGGACCGCAGCAGCTGCCTGACCTGGCCGAGATCCGGGCACCCCAGCGCTGGATCGACCGCATCGAGGGGCGTCGCGCCGGGGAGCGGATCAGCTGAGCGGCGACGAGATCGTCCTCCTGGCCACGCCCATCTTCGGGGCGCCGATCTCAGCCGAGCATATGGCCCGCCTGGAAGCGGTGCCCGGCGTGCGCGTCGTGCAGATGTCGCGCGAGGGGCTGGTGCACGACGACGCCGAGGCCGTGCTCGCGTCGGCCCGCGTCCTGCTGCGCGGCGGCGTGCCTGCCTCCGTGCTCGACCATATCGTCGCCCGCGCGCCACGCCTCGAGTGGATCCATTCCTTCTCGGCGGGGGTCGATCGAGTTGCCACGCCCGCGGTCCGCGAGCGCGGCCTGACGGTGACCAATGCGCGCGGGGTCTTCTCGCGCCCGATCGCCGAGTACGTGGTGATGATGTGCCTGGCCATCGCGCGACGCCTGCCGCAGCTGCTCGAGCTGCAGCGCGAACGGACGTGGCAGCCGCTGCGCGGCACCGAGCTGGGCGGGATGACGGTCGGCATCGTGGGATTCGGCAGCATCGGCTCCGAGATCGCGCGCCTGCTGGCCCCGTTCGAGGCGCATGTCGTCGCGACCCGTCGCCATCCCGAGCGCGGCGCCGCCGAACATCCGAACGTCGAGCTGCTCGGTTTCGACCGCCTCGGCGAGCTCCTGCAGCGCAGCGACGTGGTGGTGGTGGCGGCCCCACTGACCGACGATACGGCCGGCCTGATCGGCGCCGCCCAGCTCCAGGAGATGCCGGAGCACGCCTGGCTGATCAATATCTCGCGCGGTCGCCTGCTCGACGAACTGGCGCTGCGCCGCGCGCTGGAGGCGGGATGGATCGGGGGAGCGGTGCTGGATGTCTTCAACGAGGAGCCGCTGCCGCCCGACTCGCCGCTGTACGGCACGCCGAACCTGATCATCACGCCGCACACCTCGTGGTCGAGCGACCGGGTGGTGGATCGCTCCATCGACCTGTTCGTGGAGAACCTGCGTCGCTTCGCGGCCGGCGAGGCGCTCGAGAACGTCGTCGACCTGGAGGCCGGGTACTAGCCGGTGCAGGTCACCATCGTCGGGCTGCCGGGGAGCGGCAAGACGACGGTCTTCAACGCCCTGAGCGGGGCGCACGCCGAGACGGGCGCCTTCTCGGGAGGCCGGGCCGCGCCGAACGTCGGGGTCGTGAAGGTGCCCGATGCGCGGCTCGACGCGCTCTCCGAGCTGTTCCATCCGCGCAAGACGACACCCGCGGACGTCACGTACGTCGACGTGGCGATCCCGGCCGGTGCGACGCGTGAGGGGACGATCGCCCCCGACGTGCTGGCCATGGTGCGGAACGCCGATGCGCTGCTGCACGTGGCGCGTGCCTTCGAGGCGGGCGGCGCCGAGCGTTCGGCGGACCCATGGCGCGACGTGGCCGAGATGGACGTGGAGTTCACGATCGCCGACCTGGAGGTGATCGAAAAGCGGCTGGAGAAGCTGCGCACCTCGGGGCGCCACGGCTCGCCCGCCGAGCGAGAGCAGAACGCGCTGGAGGAGGAGCTGCTGGCCCGGCTCGAGCCGCAGCTGTCGGCCGGGCTGCCACTGCGCGCCATGCAGATTGACGATGACGATGAGCGACGCCTGCGGGGCTATCGGTTCCTGACCCAGAAGCCGGTGCTCGTGCTGCTCAATCTCGACGAGTCCCGCCTGGCAGAGGCGGCCTCGCTGGAGGACGTGGGTCGTTCCCAATACACGCAGCCGTTCACTGACGTGGCCGCGCTGGCCGGGAAGATCGAGGCCGAGATCGCGCAGCTGCCGGCGGAGGATGCCGCGCTCTTCATGGAGGACCTCGGGATCGCCGAGCCGAGCCGCGGCCGGGTCATCCGGCTGACGTACGAGCTGCTCGGCCTGTTCAGCTTCTTCACCGCAGGCGAGGACGAGTGCCGCGCCTGGACGCTGCGGCGCGGGTCAACCGCGGTGGACGCGGCAGGTGCCATCCATTCGGACCTGGCGCGCGGATTCATCCGCGCCGAGGTGGT
>CAZDAV010000029.1:0-10142 GCA_964503725.1 uncultured Steroidobacteraceae bacterium | reverse complement strand
CCCTCGCGCCAGGAGAGCGCAGCGATCGCCACCAGCCATGCGAGCTGGAGCACGAAGATCAGCCAGGCCGATGCCTCGCCGCTCAGCGCGGGACCGACCCACAGCAGCGCCTGGCAGCCGATGGCCGCCGCCGCCAGCCGAACTCGCAGCTCGGGCAGCTCCGCGACGAGGAGGAGCACGCCCACCGATGCCAGGATCGCCTCGTGCTGGTTGGCGTGCGGGATCAGCAGCGGCGTCGCCAGCAGCGCGGCGGCGGCGCCCAGCGAGGTGCAGCGGGGCGAACTGCGCGCCCACCACCAGGCGGCGGCGAGCAGCGCGAGGGTCAGCGTCATGCCGGCCACGAGGAAGAGGGGTCCGTCCATCCCGAGGCGGACCGCGGCGCCACGCCAGTTGATCATCTCCTCGACGTGGACGCCCACCGCGTCCGTCTCACCCAGGAGGCCCAACAGGTACGGCGGATAGTCGAGGATGGCCTGCGGCGACACGACCAGGGCCGCGCCACCCACGAGTGCAGCCAGTGCGCCGACGACCATGAGGAGAGAGGTCCAGCGTCGCTCAACAGCCAGGCGCGCCAGCCATAGCGGGGCAAGCGTCGGTTTGAGGGCAGCCAGCCCCGCCATCAGCCCCGATCGAGTCTCGGTTCCGCGGGCGGCTGCTGCCACGGAGAACCCCAGCAGTCCGGCCACGGCCAGGGTCGACTGGCCGCGGATGGCGCCCATCACCGTCGGCCAGGCGCTCAGCAGCAGGACGGCCGTGACCAGCCGCGACCCGGTCCCACCCCAGGCCAGGCGCCACGCCGCGGCGCCGAGCACAGCCAGGGAAAGGAGCGTGAAGATGGCGAACGCGACATGCAGCGGCAGGAGCGCAAGCGGCGCCACCAGAGCGGCCAGCCATGGCGGTGAGTTGAAGGGGAGGGCGCCGCGAGAGAAGGTGGGCTCGTCCCCGACGAGCTCGCGCTGAGCCTGCGCCTGGCAGCTGACGACGTAGAGGCAGGCGCCGTCGCCGTGCAGCACGATCCGCCCGGCGGTCTGGTAGGTGACGAAGTCCGAGCGCTCGATGGCCCGATGCCCGCCGCCCAGCACCGAGATCGCCAGCCAGGCGGCGAGCAGGCTGGCCACCAGCGCATAGGCGCCGGCCCACGGCAGAGGTCGCCTCATGGTCGGCGACGGTAGCACGCTCACGAGCACGGCCCGTGGTACTTCGGGGTGGTGACGGGACGCAACCGCCCGGCCGTAGACTCGCGGCCATGAGCGTTCCCCAGGCACCGCCCCGCCGTGGCGTGCCAGCCGCGACCGCTGCCATCGTCGGCTTCTTCGCTGCGGCCGTGCTGCCGCGGGGCAGCTGGCCGCTGATCGACGGCGACGTGTGGTGGCATATCCGCGCCGGCGAGGAGGTGCTGCGGACGGGGAGCGTGCCGCGGGTCGACACCTGGAGCATCGTCGGTGCGGGACGGCCGTGGACCAGCCAGGACTGGCTCGCGAACATCGTCCTTGCAGCCGGCGACTCCCTGGGGCCGTGGGGACAGACCGGCCTCTCGCTGCTCTTCGGAATGCTGGCCGTGCTCGCCTTCTGGATCCTGTGGCGGGCGATCGCCCTGCGGGTGCCGGACATCGGCTGGGCGAGCAGGCTCGTCTTCCTCTCCATCGGCCTTGTCCTGGCCGGGCCGGTGATGGGGGTGCGCGTCCAGGTTCTGGACCTTGTGATGGCGACGCTGGTGATCTGGATCTGCTGGCGCTACCTGGTCGACCCGCGACGGCGCTGGCTGATCGGGCTGCCCGTCGTGGCGGCTGCGTGGGCCAACCTCCACGCCGGATGGCCGCTGCTGTTCCTCATGGGCGGAGCGCTGCTGGCCGGGGAGACGCTCGACCGGCTGCTGCGCCGAGGCTCGCTCAACCCGGCACCGCTCACCTGGGGACAACTTCGCGACCTCGCGCTGGCGCTCGTCGTCTCAGCCGGCGCGCTCGTGCTCAACCCGAACGGAGCGGCCCTCTACTCCTATCCCTTCGACACCGTCGGGATCACAGCTCTCAGCCGCTACGTGATGGAGTGGTTCCCGGCCAGCCTCGACACGCTCTTCGGGCAGCTGCTGGCAGGATTCGTGCTGGTTGCAGTGCTGCCCACGCTGCTCCTCGGGCGGGGTCGGCTGCGGACCGCCGACGCGCTCATCCTGGTGGGGCTGACCGTGCTCGGCTTCCGGGCCATCCGCTTCCTGCTCCTGGTCGGGCCGATCGGCGGAGCGATCGCCGCGGTCGTCCTGGCACCGATCCTGGCCCAGACCCCGCTCGGCCGCCGCGTTGCTCCCGTCCTGGCGCGCCTCTCGCTGCCGGCGACCGGGCGCCGGGGCGTGCTCCACGTCGCGCTCGCCGGGCTGCTGCTGATGACCGGCATCGGTGTCGCACTGGCGCGCACGAGCCCCGCCCAGCAGTCGCTCGAAATCGCGCGCGTGCTGCCGGCCGGCGCCGTCGCCTGGCTCGACGAGCACCAGCCGGGAACCCGCCTCTTCAATAGATATGAGTGGGGCGGATACATCGGGCAGCATCGGCCCCATCAGCTCGTCTTCATGGATGGCCGGGCCGATGTCTACGGCGATGCGCTGCTCCAGCAGTACGTGTCCATCATCGGGTTGCGCGACGATCCTCAGCTCCTGCTGGACCGATACGAGATCGACTACGCCGTCTTCCCGCCGGCGACCCCGCTCGGCGACTGGTTCGACGCCTCCGACGAATGGGAGCGGGTCTACGCCGATTCCACGGCCGCTGTATGGGTGCGCCGCTCGTGACACGCCGCGACATGGCGCTCCTCTTCGGGCTGGCCCTGCTGGCAAGGATCGGGGCCGCGCTGGTCATCGACTACGCCCCGTACGCCGATCCCGCCTACTACCGACTGGTGGCCGATCAGCTGGCGACCGGCCACGGGTTCAGCGTCCCGGTGCTGTGGAGCTTCCTGGAGGTTGGTGGACGCCTGCCGGCCGACCCGATCCTCCCGGTCCCCAGCAACGGGCACTGGATGCCGCTCACCTCGATCCTGGCCGCCGGGTCGATTGCCCTCTTCGGCGACCTGCTGGGATCGTGGCGCGCCGCTCAGCTGCCGTCGATCCTGCTGGGCGCGGCGCTGGTGCCGTTCACCTACCTCATCGCGATAGAGCTGTGGCCATCGCGCTTCACCGCCTGGATCGCAGCGCTCCTCGTGCTCACCGCCGGGCCGATGCTGGTGATGGTCCCGCTGCCTGACAGCTTCGGGGCGTTCGGCGTGGCCGGTGCGCTGGCGATCTGGTGCTCGGTCCGCGCCGTTCGCTCGCCCAACCCCGGCCCGTGGCTGCTGACCGCCGGCGCGGCGGCCGGGCTGGCGACACTGGCCCGGGTCGACGGCCTGCTGCTGGCCGTGGCGCCGGCGACGGCATGGGCGCTCCGTTCCAACTGGGGCTCACTCCCACGGCAGCTGGGGTGGGGCGCCGGCAGTGCGCTCGCCTTCGTCGCCGTACTAGGCCCATGGCTCGCGCGCGACCTTGCTGTCTTCGGCACCCTGTTCCCGTCGGCCGGCGGTCACACGCTCTGGATCACGACCTACAACGAGCAGTTCTCCATCTCTCATGACCCATCACTGAGCTCGTACCTGGCCTCGGGCGCCGGGACGATCATCGGCTCCAAGCTCGTCTCGTGGGGCGAGCTGGCTGGGCGGACCACGGTCCTGCTGGGTGGCCTGTTCATCCTGCCCTTTGCGTACGGCCTCTGGCGTGAGCGGCATCGGCCCGAGCTGCTGCCGTTCCTCACCTACTTCGGCGTGATGTTCCTGGCCATGGGGGCGATCTTCACCTTCCATGCGCCGAAGGGGGCCTTCTACCACTCGTCGCTGGCATGGCTCCCCTTCGCCGCACCGCTGGCCGTCGCCAACCTGGGCGCCCTCGCCACCGCGGCAGGGCGGGCCTGGCCGTTCCTCCGACGGCCGGCAACCCATCGCTTCCTGGCCATCGCGGGCCTGGGTGGCGCCGTCGCCCTCTCGCTCATCGGTTCCGCGGTCCTGGTCGCGGGCTGGTCTGGTGCCCATGCCCGACTCCGCCTGGCGGGTGAGTACCTCGTCGCGCACGCCGCCCCGACCGACGTCGTCATGGCCTACGACCCCGCGGCGCTCCACGCGCTGAGCGGCAATCCTGGCGTCGCTCCGCCGTTCGATCCCTTTCCCGTCATCGGTCGAGTGGTCGACGCCTACCAGGTCGAGTGGGTCGTGGTCACCCTCCAGCCGGGCGAGGCGCGCGACCCGCTGGGCCTGTGGGACGGCGCCGCGGCGACCGACGGAGAGGACGAGCACCCGGACTTCCTGCCGGCGCAGCCAGCCTTCGAAGGCCCCGGCGTCCGCGTTTACCGGGTCGTCCACGATCAGTAGCGGCGGCTGACCAGTACTTCTGGCGCCCGAAGTACTGTTGACCCTGTGCACCTCGCGCCGTGACGATGGCGGCCGGGTCAGGTACTGCGCCGGACCCCGGTACTTCCGAGGATCAACCGCTTGCGAAAGACCGCCACTGCCGCCGTCGCCGATAGCTTCGACCAGCTCGAGGGCCAGGCCACCGAGAGCGTCCGTCGTGACGCCCACCGCGTGCGCCAGGTCGCCGAGCGCTATCGCGAGCAGTATCGGCGCCGCCTCGATGACTGGGTCCAGCTGCGGGCCCGGGTCGACAGCCGGCTCGCTGCCGCGCGCGGCGCCAGTCCCTCTCCTGAATCACTCCGCGCAGAGCACGACGCCCTGGCGCGGGAGCTGGCCGGCCTCCAGTCGCGCCTCAAGCGGCTCGATGTCGCCGCCCGGCAGCTCGAGCTGGTGACCACCTACCTCGGCACCGACGACCAGCACGCCGCCGAACCGACACTGACCGATGCCGACGTGTCTCCAGCCTCGATCTCCCTCAAGATCATCCAGGCCCAGGAGGGCGAGCGCCAGCGCCTGGCCGAGGAGGTTCACGACGGCCCGGCCCAGGTGCTGACCAACGCCATCTTCCAGGTCGAGTACCTCGACCGCGTCATCGACGACTCACCGGACACCGCCCGAGCCGAGCTCTCCTTCCTTCGCACCATGCTGCGCGAGGGGCTCGACGACGTCCGCTCCTTCATCGCCAACCTGCGACCGCCCTCGGTCGAGTTCGGTCTGGCGCAGGCGATCACCGATGCCGGCGCCGAGTTCGCATCACGACATGGCATCACCGTCGACGTATCGGTCGCCGGTCTCGATGCCCGCGTCCCCACCGACGCCAAGGGCCCGATCCTGCGCGTGGTGCAGGAGGCGCTCCAGAACGTGCGCAAGCACGCGGCCGCGACAGCGGTCCGTATCGGCCTTGAGGCCGACCACCTTGTCATCGTCGACAACGGTCGCGGCTTCGACGTCATGCGTCTGGCCTCGGCGACCCGCAACTTCGGCCTGCAGTTCATGCGCGAGCGCGCCGAGCTGATGGGCTCCTCATTGCAGATCGAGTCCCGCCAGGGGGAGGGAACCCGCATCCTGCTTCGTATTCCGGAGGTTCGCACATGACTACCATGGCCACCAAGGAGAAGAACGTGGAACAGGCAGCCGAACGACGGCAGGGGGGAGACCGTCGCAACGAGGGGGTGAAGACGAGGATCGTCATCGTCGACGGGCACACGCTCTTCCGTCGGGGCGTGCGCAACATCCTCGAGCTCGAGGGGGACATGGAGGTGGTCGGCGAGGCCGGCACCGGACGCGAGGCGATCACCGCGATCACCGAGCTGACGCCGGACGTGGTCCTGATGGACCTCACCCTGCCGGCTCCGAATGGGATCGAGACGACGCAGCGCATCAAGCGCGAGCTGCCGCATACGGCGGTCATCGTCCTCGCGCCGAATGACGACGAGGACCAGCTCTTCGAGGCGATCAAGGCCGGGGCGGCAGCCTATGTCCTCAAGGACATCGACCCGACCGACCTGATCGCGATCATCCGCCGTGTCCAATCGGGCGAGTACCTGATCAACGACAAGGTCTTCAGCAAGCCGGCGGTGGCGACCCGTGTTCTCAAGGAGTTCCGCGAGCTGGCCGTCTACGGGTCCGATGCCCAGCCGGTCTTCGCGCCGCTCTCGCCGCGCGAGGTGGAGATCCTGGACAACATCGCCCAGGGCATGACCAACAAGCAGGTGGCCTACGCGCTGGGCATCAGCGAGCAGACCGTCAAGAACCACATGTCCAGCATCCTGCGCAAGCTCTCCGTGAACGATCGGACCCAGGCGGTGGTCTACGCCATGCGCCAGGGCTGGATCAAGATCCCGGAGGACTGAGCCCCGGAAGTCCCCTGTCATCCCGTACTCCTGCGCCATGGACGCCTCTGGGTTGACGGCTAGCCTCGGCTCTGTCGTCACGGGTATCCGTGACGGCGTTCATCTCCTCCTCCGGCACAGGGCCGCGCTGCAAGGCGCGGTCCTTGTGCGTCCAGGGAATGGCGGAGCCTTGACAAGCAGGATGCCGTCCGCCAAGGTACGCGACCGGCTCCAGAGGAATGGGACCATCGAGCCATGTTCATCACTCGGCGGTCCGCTTTACCCTGCGGCCACTCGATCCTTGAGGAGAGGAGGTATCGCGAAGGTATGCTTCAGTTCATCAGCACTCTTATTGCCCGGTTCCGCCGCGAGGATGAGGAAGGTCAGACGCTCGTTGAGTACGGTCTGCTCCTGGCCCTCATCGCGATCATTGTGATCGTGGCGCTCATTTTCCTTGGCCCAATCGTGAGCCAGATTTTCCAGAACGTCGGCGAGAACCTGCAGGGTAGCTGAGCCTCGCTCAGCTCTGTAGCACGAGAAGCCCCCGGGAAACGTCCCGGGGGCTTCTTCCTGCCGGGGGGCTTCCTCCGGCCATCGCCGAGCCTGCCTGCGGAGGTACCAGCCGCGGGATAGCCCACAAGTCCCGTCGAGACGCTTGTCGTCGCCTCGTAGACTGTTGACCGCAGTCACAACACTCACGGCCTAATTCCGCCAATCGGAATGGAATCATCCTTGCTCGAAGGGAAAGATCAGTGAAGCGATCAAACCGCCTTGTCATCCTGGTAGGGGTGCTCCTCGCCGTCCTGGCGTTCGTGGGCATCGTCGTGCTGCTCGGCCAGCGGCCCGGGGGTACGGGGACCACCGAAGCACGCACCGTCAACGTGCTGGTCGCCACCCGCGATATCGCCATCGGCGATTCGGTGACGGCCGACCTGGTCGAGGTCCGCCCTGTTGACCCCGACGCCGTCTCCGGGACGCGCTTCGCCGACCCGTCACAGCTGAGCGGTTCGCCTGCGCTCTTCCCGATCGCGGAGGGCCAACAGGTTCCCCAGGAGGCGGTCGGGCGGGGACAGCAGGGCACGGTCTGCATCACCTGCCAGCTGCTTGCCGGCGAGAGGGCGATCGCCTTCCAGGTTGACCGGATCACCGGCCTCGACTTCCTGATCCAGGCGGGCGACCACGTCGACATCCTGTATCGGACCGACATCCAGGTCCTGCAGCCAACGGCCGACTCGGCCAGCGGCGACGGCCAGGTCCGCGTCGAGCCGGTCACCGGCCTCGAGGCGGCACCGACCGTCAAGACGCTGCTCCAGGACAAGCGGGTGCTCTACGTCAGCGCAACCCGCGTGAAGCCCCTCAACGACCCGTCGGCCACCCCCGTCCCCGGGGGCGGAACGTCTGCCGCGGACCAGACGACCGAGACGGTCGTCATCGTCTTCGCCGGCAACGACGCGGATGCCGAGGTCATCAAGTTCGCGCAGGCTGACTCGAACGTCATCGGCAGGCTGACTGCCATCCTGCGCGCCACCGACGACACCCTCATCCAGGTGACCACCGGTGTCACCCTGAAGATCCTGGTCGACACCTTCGGGATCCCGATTCCGGACATCATCCTGGTCGAGCTGGCCTCCCCGGCCCCGTAAGGGTCCGCCCCAGCCCACCGCGAACCAAGCCAACGAAAGGCGACCTTTGATCAAGGTACTCATCGTCGACGACATCCCCGAGACGCGGGATCATCTCTCGAAGCTTCTTGGCCTCGAGCGTGATCTCGACGTCGCCGGGACCGCCGGCTCCGGCGAAGAGGCGATCAAGCTCTCGATGGAGCTTCGCCCCGACGTGATCGTCATGGACATCAACATGCCGGGAATGGACGGCGTGGCCGCTGCTGAGATCATCTCCCAGCGGCTGCCGACCTGCCCGATCATCATGATGAGCGTCCACGGCGAGGCCGAGCAGCTGAAGCGAGCCATCTCCGCCGGCGCGCGCGAGTTCCTCGTCAAGCCGTTCAGCGGCGATGAGTTCTCGACCAGCATCCGGCGCTGCTACGAGCGAGAGCTTGCGCGGCGTGTCCAGTTCGAGGCGGACATGCCGCCCGCCCTGGTCGCCCACAGCGTCGAGGACGACGGCGAGCACCAGGTGATCGCGGTCTTCTCACCGAAGGGCGGAGCCGGCCGCACCACCATCGCAACCAACCTGGCGGTGGCTCTGCACCGCGACACCGGGGCCAGCGTCTGCCTGCTGGACGCCAATCTCCAGTTCGGCGACGTTGGCGTCCTGCTCAACCTCAACCCCAAGAACCGATCGATCGCCGACGCGGTCGAGACGGGCGAGCCGGATGGCGACATCATCGACTCGGTGGTGATCGACCATTCGACCGGCATCCGCGTGCTGCTCGCTCCGCCGGCACCCGAGGGCGCCGACCTCGTAACGGCGCCCTACCTGCGCAAGATCGTGGAGCACCTCCGAGCGACCCACCAGTACGTCATCGTCGACCTGCCGTCGAACCTCAACGATCATTCCCTGGGCGTCATGGACGCCGCCGACACAATCCTGGTGCTCACCGCACTGGAGATCACGACCATCAAGAACGTCCGCCTCTTCCTTGAGGTGGCTGACCAGCTCGAGTACAGTCGGACCAAGCTCCGACTGGTGATCAACCGCGCCGACGCGGCGCAGGGGATCCGGATCGCCGACGTCGAGGCGTCCATCCGCCGACCGATCGACGGGACGATCGTGTCCGACGGGCGGCTCTCGGTGCTGGCGGTGAATCGGGGGGTGCCGTTCGTCGTATCCCATCCAGAGAGCGTGCTCTCGCGCGACGTCGCGAAGCTCGCCCAAACACTCGCCGGGGAGGCCGGCGCCGCCCAGGACCAGCCCACCAAGCGCGGAATCTTTGCGCGCCGATAGCGGAGAAGGATTGCCGAGATGTCATTGCTGAAGAGGATCGAACGGGCGCGTCCCGCCGGCGAGGGAGAGCCACAGGTTCCGACCGCACCCCAGACGCCGGTTCCGGCGCCGGGTGGCGGCAAGCCGAGCGCTCCGCCTGCGGCGGGCACAACCACGTCATCGCGGCCGTTCCTTGGCGCGATGCCCGCGCGCGAGTCATTCCGGGAGGCGAAGTACCGCGTCCAGAATCGGCTCGTCAATGAGCTCGACTCCAAGCTCGACCTGAGCAACCAGGCGGAGGTACGCCGCCAGATCGAGGAGCTCTTCGGCAAGATCGCCGACGAGGAGGGGCTGGCCCTCACCCGCGCAGAGCGGGTGCGCATGCTGGAGCAGATCACCGACGAGATCCTGGGCCTGGGTCCGCTCGAGCCGCTGCTGCGCGACGAGACGATCACCGAGGTGATGGTCAACGGGCCGCAGCAGGTCTACATCGAGCGCGAAGGCAAGCTGGAGATGACCAACGTCACCTTCCAGAACGACGAGCACGTCATGAAGATCGTCCAGCGCATCATCGCGCCGATCGGCCGTCGGATCGACGAGTCGAGCCCGATGGTCGACGCACGCCTGGCGGATGGCTCCCGCGTCAACGCAATCATCCCTCCGCTCTCATTGGTCGGTCCGGTCCTCACCATCCGGAAGTTCGCGGCGACCCCGTTCACCGTCGAGGATATGATCCGCTTCGGCACCGCCACGACCGAGATGTTCGAGTTCCTGGAGGCCTGCGTGAAGGCTCGCCTCAATGTCTTCGTCTCCGGCGGCACCGGCTCCGGCAAGACGACGATGCTCAACATCCTGTCGTCCTTCATCCCCGATGACGAGCGCATCGTCACGATCGAGGATGCCGCCGAGCTTCAGCTTCGCCAGGAGCACGTCATCACGCTCGAGGCGCGTCCGTCCAATATCGAGGGCAAGGGCGCCATCCCGATCCGCGAGCTGGTGCGCAAC